>NZ_JBLODY010000079.1:0-17795 GCF_047785625.1 Solidesulfovibrio sp. C21 | reverse complement strand
GGGAGGGGACCCCTTTTTGCAAAAAGGGGTCCCCTCCCCCCGCATCTCTCTCCTCCTCTCCCGGAAATATTCATGAAGTGCAAACGATGCGGCGAGACGGCGGCGGTGAAGCTGCCGAGTCATCATGCGGGCTTTTGTCCGGAGTGTTTCGAGCGGTTTTTCAGGAAGCAGGTGGAGACGGCCATCCGGCGTCACGGGATGATACTGCCGGGCGAGAAGGTGCTGGTGGCGGTTTCCGGCGGCAAGGATTCGCTGGCGCTTTTGCGGGTGTTATCCGATCTGGGGCATGACGTGGCCGGGCTGCACGTGCATTTGGGGATTCCGGACAGTTCGGACCCGGTGTGCGAGCGCACCGAGGCGTATTGCCGGGAAAACGGCTTTGCGTTGCATGTGTTGCGCCTGGCGGAGGTCGGGCTGGCCATTCCGGAGGTGAAGGATGCGGTGCGCCGGCCGATCTGCTCCGTGTGCGGCAAGATCAAGCGGCATTATTTCAACCGCTTTGCCTACGAGAATGGGTATGCCGCCCTGGCCACGGGGCACAATCTGGACGACGAGGTGGCGCGGCTTTTCGCCAACGTGCTGCGCTGGGATGCGGCCTATCTGGGCGGGCAGGGGCCGATGTTGCCGGCGGAGGGGCGTTTTGTGCGCAAGATCAAGCCGCTTTATCGCCTCACGGAGTTCGAGACGGCGGCGTACTGTTTCTTGAAGAGCATCGACCACTGGAAGGCGGCCTGCCCGTACAGCGGTGGGGCGAGCTTCACCGGACACAAGCGGCTTTTTGCCGATCTGGAGGACAGGAGCCCTGGCCAGAAAACGGCCTTTTACGAGGGATTTCTGGCCAAGGGCAAATCGCATTTCGCCGGCGTGGGCGAGGAGAACAGGCCGGTGCTCCAGCCCTGCGAACGCTGCGGCTATCCGTCCTCGAGCACGGTCTGCGGCGTGTGCCGCATCCGGGCTCTGGTGGAGAAGGCGGGGGAATAGCGAGCCTTAGCGCGCGGCCAGCACCTCGCCGAGGGCGTCCAGGAAGCCCCGCAGCATGTCCGGACTGATGTCGCCCATGTGCCCGATGCGGAAGATGGGGCGTTTGCCGGCCGCTTCCAGGTCTTCGTTGAGCTTGGCATAGCCGGGGTCGAACAGGTAGCCCTTGGCCCGCATGGCTTCCTTGACGGCCTTGAGCCCGGCGAAGGTCATGCCTTCGGGCGCGGCGGCCGTGGTCACGGTCGGGGAGCGGTAGCCTTCCTGGGCGAAGGCGGTCAGGCCGGGCTGGGCGGTGACGAAGGCCTGGGCCATGTCCCGCATGGCCTCGTGGCGGGCGAAGCGGGTGGCGATACCTTCTTCCTTCACGATATATTCGAGCTGGACGAACATCTGGTTGCCGAGCGCGCCGTTGGGTGTGGACTGGGTCTGGTATTTTGCGGCCCGGCCGAGGTGGGAGAGGATGTCCGAGGCGTGTCCCCGGGCCGTGACGTGCCTGGCCTTGTCCACGGCTTCGGGGCTCACGAATCCGATGCCGAAGCCGGCATGCAGCCCGAGGGATTTCTGGGTGGCGGTGCAGTACATGGCACAGCCGGATTCCCGGATGCCGGTCGGCGCGCCGCCGAAGATGCTCACGCCGTCGACAAGGGCCAGCGCGCCGTGCGCCTTGATTGTCCGGCAAAGGGGCACCACGTCGTTGGCCACGCCGGTGGAGGTCTCGTTGTGGGTGATGGCCACCACGGCCGGCTTGTGTTCGTCCATGGCCGCCTCGAGGGTGGCGACGTCGATGGCGCGTCCGGGCTCGAAGGCGAGCAGGGCGGCCTTCTTGCCGTTTTCCAGCGAAATCTTGTGCCACATGTCGCCGAAGGCGCCGACCGACACGTGGAGCACGGTCTCGTCCGTTGCCACGAGCGAACGGATGGCCGCTTCCATGGCCGTGGAGCCGGAGCCGAGGAAGAGGATGGTCTTGTAGTCTTGCGGCAGGTCGGCGATGGCCGCGAGGTCCTCGAAAATGGGGCGGAAGCGCTTGGTATTTTCCGCATCGCGATGGCCGAATTCCGGCCAGGCGGCGGCCGCACGCACCTCGGGCCGGATATAGGTCGGACCGGTGATGAAAAGCTTGAGTCCCGGAAAAGGCGCGTCTGGCATGGTCATACTCCCTGGTTGCTGTGGGCGCGCACGATACGGCAAAAGCCCGGCCCGGGCAATCAGGTCCATGGGGGGAGCCACGGGCATGCATCATGCAGAATAGGGGTGGCGGCCGGCAAAATCGGCCGTTCAAGGAGCCCCGCCATGCTGCGCTACCTCGTGCCGCTTCTGGCCTTTGTGGCCGCCGCCTGTGCCCCCATTGCCAACGGCGAGCTGGAGCGGAAACTCGACTTCGAGACCAACAACTGTCTGACCCAGGTACAGGGGCGGCAGGACTTTCGGACGTTCCGGCAGAAAATGCCGTCGTTTCTCCTGCCCTGAGCAAAAGCCGAAGGGAATCGCTCCCGCTCTTTCGTTTTAGGCCTCTGCCGTGGCCAACGCCGTGTTCGCGGCCACGGGGCGGCGTCTGCGCCGGCTGCCGTTTACGGGCGAACAGCCGTAAGACCCAATGCCGTGTGGTCCCGCGAAGGTGTCGACCGCGAAGCAAACGGACGGCGTCCTTCCGGGGCCACGGAAGCGGCACGGGGCCGGGCGTTTTTCGAAACGAACGCCAAACGGCCGCGGCAGACGGTTATGAAGCGGGTTTGTCCGGCTCGGAGGCCGGCGTCTTGTCGGAAGCGGGGTCGGTTGCTGGTTCGGGCTCGGGATAGATGATCTCTCCCGTTGCCTCGTCGAAGTAGGGGCCGTCCTCGACCGAGGGGCGCTCGGTTTTGCGCTGGAGTTTTTCTTCCTTTTTTTTCTTCTTGGCCAGTTCCTTGGCGCGCTTGGCGAAGGTATAGGCGTTTTTTGCCACTTGTCCTCCTGTGTCAGGGTGTTCGCTATTTGGAGGCGGGACGTGGGAGCCTGTCCCGGCGCTACGGAGAGGAAGACGGGACGATACCGTCTCTTGCCGAGGATAGCCGAAAGCGGCGAAGGGGAAAAGAGGAAATCCCGGGGTAAAATCGTGCCCATTCTCCATCTTGCCCGCCGGCCTTACGGACGCTATAGCCTCCCGATGCACGAGCCCGAAATCATCCTCATCCGCGTTTCCGGCGGGGACAAGCCCGGCCTGACCGCCGCCGTCGCCGCCGAACTGGCCCGGCACGGGGCGGACGTCCTCGATATCGGCCAGTCCGTCATCCACGATACCCTGTCGCTTGGCATCCTGGTCAAGTCGCCGTCCGGGGGGGAATCCACGCCGTTTCTCAAGGACCTGCTTTTTTGCGGCCACAAGCTCGGCGTCAACCTCACCTTCACTCCGGTCGACGCCGACAGCTACGAGTCCTGGGTCGACGCCCAGGGCAAGGACCGGCGCATCGTGACCTTGCTGTCCCGGCATCTGACCGCCGCCCACATTGCCGCCGTCACCGGCGTCATCGCCGAAAACGGACTCAATATCGACGTCATAACCCGCCTTTCCGGCCGGGCTTCCCTCGATTCGGCCCACTGCCCGCGTACGGCCTGCGTGGAATTTTCCGTGCGCGGCACCCCGGCCGACCTGACGGCGCTCAAAAGCGAATTTCTCAGCATATCCGCGGAAATGGGCGTGGACATCGCCATCCAGGAAGACAACGCCTTCCGCCGGAACCGCCGGCTTGTGGCGTTCGACATGGACTCGACGCTCATTGCCGCCGAGGTCATCGACGAATTGGCCAAGGCGGCCGGTGTGGGCGGGAAGGTCGCGGCCATCACCGAATCGGCCATGCGCGGCGAGATCGATTTCAAGGAAAGCCTGCGCCGCCGGCTGCGGTTACTCAAGGGCCTTTCGGCCGACACCCTGGAAGCCGTGGCCAACCGCATTCCGCTCAACGACGGCGCCGAGCGACTCATCGCCAACCTCAAGCGGTTTGGCTACAAGATCGCGATTATTTCCGGCGGATTCACCTATTTCGGACAGCGTCTCCAGGAGCGCCTGGGTATCGACTACGTGTTCGCCAACGAGCTGGAAATCAAGGACGGGGTGCTCACCGGCGAGGTGGTGGGCGACATCGTGGACGCGACCAAAAAAGCCGAAGTGCTGCGCATGATCGCCGAGCGCGAGGGGCTTTCCCTGCAACAGGTCATTGCCGTCGGCGACGGAGCCAACGACCTGCCCATGCTTGGCATTGCCGGGCTCGGCATCGCCTACCATGCCAAGCCGGTGGTGAAAAAAGGCGCCGGCCAGGCCATCTCCACCCTGGGCCTGGACAGCATTTTGTACCTTGTCGGGGTTCGCGACCGCGACACATTATCGTAACGTATTCTTTCAAAAAAGTTTCCTCCTTCCGGCGGGTTGACGGCTCTAGGCCAAATTGTCACAATTCGAACATGAAGGCGTCACCGCAAACGGTTCGTGACAAGGGTTACGTCTGCAATTGCCACGCGGCGTGAAGCCGCCGGCCAACCCGGGAGCCTGCTTTGGAAACCCCGCTCGACAATGCCATCCACAAACTCAAGGTGGATGTGCTGCAAATGATGCATCTGGCCCAGGATGCCGTGCGCAAAGCCGTGGCCAGCTTGCTGGAGCATAATGCCGCCAAGGCCCGGGAAGTCATCGACGCGGACCGCGAGATCAACGATTTCGAGTGCCGTGTCGATTCGGAAAGCCTCAAGATCCTCGCGCTGCACCATCCGGTGGCCAAGGACCTGCGTTTTATCGTGGGCTCCATGCGGATGCTGGTCAATATCGAACGCCTGGGCGACGAGGCGGTCAACATCGCCGAGCGGGTGCTGGTCCTGACCAGCGAGCCGCGCCAGCCCCTGCATGCCAACGTCCGGCAACTGGCCGATCTGGCCCAGGACCTCTTGCGCGCCTCTATTGCCTGCTACATGGACCTCGACGCCGAGGCCGCGCTTGGCGTCATCGAGCAAAACGCCGCCGCCTTGGACCTCAACGTGCGCATTTTCCGGGAAGTGACCAGCGAAATGATCCGCGAGGCCCGGCCCGTGGAGCGCGCCGTGCAGGAATCCTTCGTCGCCCACAGCCTCAAGCGCATCTGCGACCAGTGCGCCAATATCGCGGAGTCGACGATCTTTATCCGCAAGGCCATCGACTACAAGCACAAGTGCGGTCCCCAGGGCTGACCCGACCTTCTGCATCGTGTTTCGTGGCGTGCTGTGCCGTGCTGCGCCCGAACCTCCGTTCCCGCGTTTTCCCTTCTGTATGAGGTCGTGTCATTGTCGTCGTTCGCCGGCCGTAGCGACGCGTGGTGCGCCGTCCGGCGCGTCGAAGCCCACGGTGACGGCGCCGTCGCGGTTGGTGGCATAGACGGCGCAGCCGAGGCGCTCCAGGGTGGCCGCGACTTTGTTGGCCGGATAACGGCCGCCCTCGCCGCAACTGGCGATGGCGACGTGTGGCGAGACGGCCGTGAGAAAGCGCTTGGTCAGGCTGGTCACGGAGCCGTGGTGCGGCAGGACGAGTACGGCGGCGTCAAGCGTTTCCCCGGATGCGGCCAGCCGGCGCAACACCCCGCGTTCGGCGTCACCGGGAATGACGGCCAGTCCCCGGCCATTCCAGGTCAGCCGCAGGATAAGCGAGCCGTTGTTGCCGTCGCGATCGTCATCCGGGCCCGGGTGGAGCACGGCAAGGCGCAGTCCGTCGCCAAGGTCGAGGGCGTCGCCGGCGGCCAGGGCCGCGTGGGGGATGTGTCGTCTGGCCAGGGCGTCCTCTATCGGTGCGGCCAGATTTCCTTCGGGCGTGCCGCCGTTGTCATAGTATTTGCCGATGGAAAAGCGTTCGAGCAGGGAGATGAACCCCTTGATGTGGTCGCGGTGCGGATGGCTGGCAAAGGCGGCCGTGAGCCGCGGCGGCCGTCCGTCGGTCAGGTACGCTCCGACCACGGCCCGGCCCACGTCGAAGTTGCCGAAAAGTCCGCCCGCGTCCACCAGCAACCGCCTGCCGCCCGGCAGCTCGAGGGCCACGGACTGGCCCTGGCCGACGTCGAGGACCGTGATGCGTACGACCTCCCGCATGTCGGAAAGGGAGCGCCAGACGGTGGGGAAGAGCAGCAGGACGAGGCTTGCCGCCATGGCGGCCACGGGCCGCCGGCCGCCGGAGACGACCATGGCCAGGGCGGCCAGGAGCCCCAGGCAGCCGATGGTCTCGACCCAGCCCGGCCGCAGCACGGCCGAGGAGAGGAGCAGGCCGTGCGCGTTTGCCACTGCCAGAAGGCGCATGAGCCCTTCGCAGCAGGCCGCCGCCGCGCCGAGGAGCCCCGCACCGAGGCCCATCAGCCCCGGGAGGACCGATGCGGCCAGCCCGGCCAGGGCCAGGGGCATGGCCACGCCGCCAAGTACTGGCAGCCACAGCAGGTTGATCCAGGGATTGGGCGTCAGGTCGCCGTATAGCCGGGCGATAAGCGGCATGACCGCGGCTTCGGCGCAAAGGCTCACCCAAAGCGTGCCCCCGATCCACAAAAAGACGGTCATGGCCGGTCCCTTAAACGGCACATGGAGCGAAAATCGGGTAAAAAGTGGCCAGAATACCCCGATGCCGGCCACGGCCAGGGCCGAAAGCTGCAATCGGGGATCGAAGGCGGCCAGGGGCGCGGCGACAAGGATCGCGGCCAGGGCCAGAAAAAGCCCGTCCAGAAGGGCTCTGTCCCGGCGCAGCAGCAGCATGAGCCCGAACGCGGCGAACATGAGCGCCGCCCGGGCCAAGGACGGCGTCAGCCCGCCCAGCCAGCAGTAGGCCGCGACCGGCGGGCCGGCGAAAAGGACGATCAGGTGGGGCCTGGGGATGGAAAGGTAGATGCGCGGCCATAACCGGCCGAGCAGCGTGGCCAACGCTGCGCCCACGGCGGCGACAAAGCCCACGTGCATGCCGGAAAGAGCCAGCGTGTGGGCCAGCGAGGCCCGGCGCACCAGAGCGAGGTCGGCTTCCGTCAGCCCCGAGCGGTCGCCAAAGACCAGGGCCGCCACCATGGCCCGGCCGGCCCGCGCGGCCGCGTCGGCACCTTCCGGCGGGGCCATGCTGGCCATGACGCGTCGGCGCAAGGCTTCGCGCCACATGGCCGGGAGGTTCCGGCTTGGCGCGATGCGCCGCACCGGCGCGCCCTTGTCGCCCCGGGCGTAGGCCCGGAAAAAGACGTCCTCCAGTCGTCTGGAAAAGGCATAATCGGCGGCGCCGGGATTTTGAAAGCCCCGGGTCGGCCGCACCCGGGCCGTGACCGCAAGCGTATCGCCGGGGATGGGCCGGAAGGTCGGCCGGTCGATGGTCAGGGCCAGCCGGCCGGGGAGCGGGGCGTCCTTGCAATCCGGGCCGGACAGCCGGACATCCTCCAGGGTCACGGACAGGCGCGCCTCGGGATTGGCCGCAACCGCCGCCACGCGTCCGGTGACGGCCTGGGGCGCGTCGGACGTCAGGCAGGGCGGCATGTTTCGGGGGATGGCCGGCAGGGCGATAAGGCCGACCACAAGTCCCAGGCCCCATGCGCCCATAAGCGCGGCCCCGGATGGGCGGCTCTTGGCCGGCCGGGGAAAGGCCAGCAGCAACAGCAGCGCGCAGCAGGCGGCCGGGAAAAAATGCGCGGCCACAATGCCCGCGCCATAGGCCAGCAGGCACGGCTGCCAGGGCAGCAGCGGCGGCACGCGCGGCGGGTCTTTGGGTTTTCGGCGTTTGGCGCTAAGCCCCATGGGAAGCGGCATCTTGTTTTTGTTGGGAAATCTTCGCAATCGTAGAATCGTTGCCGCCTTAGGGCAAGGCCGGCTTGTCATGATTTGGGCTTGCGGTTAGGGATAGATGCAAAGAGTGCAAATCCCGCCGGCCATGGGCGGGGAGGAGTTCGCGTGTCGCGCCCGATCCTGCTTGCTCTTGCCGTCTGTTGCCTCGTCGCCTGCTGGGGCTGTACCAGAGTCGAACCCATCATCACGCCCCAGGAATACGCGGCCTCCTGCCAGGCTGCCCCGGCCGGGGCCGATGCGGCCTGCGCCTCCCGTGTATGCGCCGTCTATCAGGCCGTGGTGACGGACTATTACGACAACAAGGATGGCTGTCGGGCTGCCTGCAAGGCCAGGGCCGAGGAACTCTCGCAACGCGCCCCGGCCGGGTGTGGGGCCAAGATCGAGGCCGCCAGGGACACCTGCCTGGAATTTTGCCAGCGCAAGTTTTTCCGGTGCAATTGCACCAAATAGCTTTCCGACCGCTTGGTTGGGAATCATTGCGCGCCGCCGCCCGGTCGCGGTGGCCAAACCATGCCAAAGGAGCAGAGGTATGGCCGTAAAGAAAATTTTGATGCTTGTCGGCGACTATGTCGAGGACTACGAAGTCATGGTCCCCTTCCAGATGCTGCTGATGGTCGGCCATGACGTGCATGCCGTGTGCCCGGGCAAAAAATCCGGCGAACAGGTGCGCACCGCGATCCACGATTTCGAAGGCGACCAGACCTACAGCGAAAAGCCCGGCCACAACTTCACCCTGAACGCCAATTTCGATGATGTGGACCCGGCCGCCTACGACGCCCTGGTCGTGCCCGGCGGGCGCGCCCCGGAATACATCCGGCTCAATCCCCGCGTCATCGAGATCGTCAAACACTTCGGCGCGACCAAAAAGCCCATCGCCGCCATCTGCCACGGACCGCAACTGCTGGCGGCCGCCGGGGTGGTGTCCGGCTGCTCCCTCATGGCCTACCCTTCCGTGCAGCCCGAAATCGAACTCGCCGGCGGCACCTACGTCAGCCCCAACGAAACCTTCACCAGCGCCGTGGTCAGCAACAATTTGGTGACCAGCCCGGCCTGGCCGGCCCATCCGGAATGGATTCGCAAATTTCTGGAAATGCTCGGCACCAAGATCGAGCCCTAGTTCCCTATTTTTTTAAACGCGGCGATGCTTTTAAGGAAAACTAATTATTCAAATGCGTTATTTTCGAAATTCGTATGAACGCGTTTCGAGGACGCGACACTGATCGCATCATGTTGTTTGTCGACCGCCGCCACTTGCCATATGCCGCGCAGGGCGACCCGGGTTTACCCGGATCGCCCTTGATTCTTCTCTTTTTTCCCTTGTCCAAGGGTGGTATAGCCCTTTCCGTCACGCGGCCCGGCGGTCGATCCGACCACCGCCGGGACAATGAGGAGCTATGATCGATACGTTAAAGTTGGAACGGCTGCGGCAGGCCATCGGCGATTTCGCCGTCAACAAGGGAAAGGTACTGCTGATCCTTTCCTTTCTCCTGTTTATCGTGGCCGCCTATTATGTCGTCGATTTCGTCACCGAAGACAGCTTGGCTGTGAAATACAAGAAGACCACCGCGCTGGTGGAGGAAGTTCAGGAAACCAAAAACGTCCTGACCATCGTCACCAGCCAGGGCTTTTTCGTCGTCGACCCCGGTCTGCGTTCGGATAAGTTCAAAAATATCGGAGACTTTTTCCGCAAGGTGAAGGAAGACGGTTCCCCCGTGCGCATCGACTACAAGGACGTCGGCAACGACAAGGTCATCGAAAACGTTTTCTACCGGGCCGAATCCACCAAGTTCGGCAAGATCGGTTCGCTGAAGTAGCCGCGCGACAGGGCGGGCGGCTGGCCGGGGCTTTGTCCCAAACCCCGCCGTCGCCCCAAAAACACCAAACTCACCTCCTCCCATCATCCCGACCCGGTAAAAGGGGGTTCGGGGGACATCAAGTCCCCCGACGGGGTGCAGGGGCGGAGCCCCTGCCGGGTCCAGGGCGGCGCCCTGGCACTTCACGACTCCAACCTCAAAACATAACGAATATCCCATGCACCAACCCATCCCCCGCAAATCCGGCCCGGAGATTCGGGCGGCCCGCTTGTCCCTGGGGGTTGCTGTCATATTGTTGTGCGTCAAGATGGCGGCCTGGTGGCTGACCGGATCAGCCGCGATCATGTCCGACGCGTTGGAGTCCATCATCAACGTCGTGGCTGCCGCGTTTGCGGTGGTAAGCGTGTCCGTGGCCGCCACGCCGCCGGACGAGGGGCATCCGTACGGGCATGGCAACATCGAGTATTACGCGGCCTGGCTTGAGGGCATGCTGATTCTGCTGGCTTCGGTCGGCATCTTTTACGAATCCTGGGACAAGATTTTCCATCCCGCGCCTGTGCCGCATCTGGGCGGCGGCATCGCGCTTTTGGCCGGGGCCGGGGCGGTCAATTTGTGGCTGGGGCTTATGCTGTTGCGCGAGGGGCGGCGGGCGGGATCGCTGACGCTTGCGGCCGACGGCAAGCACGTGCTGACCGACGTGTATACGTCGGTCGGGGTGCTGGTGGGGTTGGGGCTGGTGTGGGCCACGGGCTGGCTGTGGCTGGACGGCGCGGTGGCCTGTCTGGTCGGGGCCAATATCGCCTGGGCCGGGGTGGATCTGGTGCGCCGGTCGGTTTCGGGCTTCATGATCGAATCCGATCCGGTATTGCTCGAGGGCATTTGTACGTTGTTGCGGGAAAATCGCCATCCGGCCTGGATCGACATCCACCGGCTGCGGGCCATCAAGACCGGGCGGCGGGTCCATGTGGACATGCACCTGATTTTGCCCCGCGAGATGCCGCTTTACGAGGCCCATATCCAGGTCGACGCCATGGAGGCGCTGCTCCATTCCTATCTGGGGCCGGACGCGGACATCATGATCCACGCCGATCCGTGCAGCGACGACCGCTGCCCGGTATGCGACGCAAAGCCGTGCGACCTTCGCAGTGCGCCGGCCAGCGCTACGCCTATCTGGACGCCGCAGACCACGGGCGCTCCCGGCGTCAAGGGGCGCTGACGGTTCGTCGCGGCCGCCGCTTTACAGCCGCTTTCCCCGGCGCTACCAACGAAGCCATGGTTCTACGCGCCCTGATTGTCGACGATGAAAAGCCGGCCCGTGACGAGTTGGCCTATCTGCTTGACGCCCATCCGGACATCCAGACCACCCAGGCTGATTGCGCCGACGCCGCCCTGGCCGCCATTGAGGGCGACAAACCCGACATCGTGTTGCTCGATATCCGCATGCCCGGCCAGGACGGATTCGAGGTGCTGCGCCAGGCCAGGGATTTCTCCCAGGTGCCGCTTTTCATCTTCGTGACCGCCTACGACGAATACGCCATCAAGGCCTTCGAGCAAAACGCCGTGGATTACCTGCTCAAGCCCGTCGCCCCCGAGCGGCTGGCCGAAAGCCTTGACCGGGCCCGGCGGCGTCTGGCGGCCGGACGTGGCCGGATGGCCGATGCGCTCACGTCGCTTTTGGAGGGCCTTGGGCGTGGGGGGCGCGCGGCGCGGGTGGCGGTGGAGCGCCATGGCCGCATTGCGCTGTTGCCACCGGCCGAGGTCCTGTGCCTGGAGGCCGACGACAAAGGCATAACCGCCCTGACCGTGCAGGGGCGTTACCCCTGCCACGGGCTGCCGACCCTCACCCGGGCCGAGGAGCGCTTGGCCGGGCTGCCTTTTTTCCGGGCCAATAGGGCGGTCATGGTCAATCTGGAGCGCATTGCCGAGCTTTCGCCCTGGGTCGGCGGCAAATATCTCATCGTGCTCGACGATGCGGACCGCACCGAAGTCACGGTCAGCCGCAACCGGGTGCGGGAGTTCAAGGAACGGTTGGGATTGTAGGGGGAAGCCATGCACATCGCCCTGTTCGCCCCGGAGGTCCCGGAACTTTTCATCACCTTGTCCCAGCGGTTCGGGCTGCTTTTGGCCGGCGGCTTCGCCATCATGACGCTCGCGCCCTTCGAGCGCATGAACATCGGCCGCGACCGGCCGCTTTGGAGCACCCTCGCCGCCATCGTGTTGTTCGGGCTTTTCGGCATCCTCGGCACCTATACCGGCAACTATGTTTTTCATTCCTACGCCAACCTGCGGGCCATCGGCGTGATCACGGCCGGGCTGTACGGCGGCCCGGTGGTTGGCATCGGGGCCGGGCTTCTCGCCGGCGGCGAGCGTTACCTCATCGACATCGGCGGGTTCAGCGCCTTGCCCTGCGCCCTGGCCACCATTTTGGAGGGAACGGCGGCGGGGCTTATTGCCCGGCGTTTTCCCGGCCGGAGCCTGGACTGGGGCGTGGCCATGGTGCTCGGCATCCTGGGTGAATCCGTGCACATGGGGCTTGTGCTGGCCCTGTCGCGGCCTTTTGCCGAGGCGGTGGAACTGGTGCAGGTCATCGGCGTGCCGATGATCGTGGTCAATGCCGTGGGCGCGGCCATCTTCGTCAAGGCGCTAGGCTTGCAGCGGCGCCTGCGCGAGCAGCGCGATTCCAGCGAGGCCCGGCGTATCCTGTCCATCGCCAGCCAGACCGTGGCCCATCTGCGCGGCGGCCTGACTCCGGCCTCGGCCCGGGCCACGGCCGCCATCATCCTGGCCGAGACGGGCGTGGCCGCCGTGGCCATTACCGGCGAGGCCACCATCCTGGCCCATGTGGGCGTCGGCGAGGACCATCATCAGGCCGGGACCCACTGGCGCACCAAGGGCACCCGGCTGGCCTTCGAGACGGGCACGGCCCTTTTTCTGCGCGACCGCGACAGCATCGGCTGCGACAAGGCCGGCTGTCCGCTGTGCGAGGCCATTATCGTGCCGCTTCGCAAGGGGCAGGCCATTCGCGGCTGCCTCAAAATCTACGGCACCAAGAGCCGTCCCCTGGACCAGCCGCTGTTCGAACTGGCCAAGGGGCTGGCCGAGCTTTTTTCCACCCAGCTCGAGCTGGAGGACATCGGCATCACCAACCAGCTTCTGGCCCATGCCGAAATCCGGCGGTTGCAGGCCCAGATTAACCCCCATTTCCTGTTCAACTCCCTGAACACCATCGCCTCCTTTTGCCGCACCGCCCCGGGACAGGCCCGGGAGCTGCTGCTCGATCTGGCCCGCTACATGCGGCGCAACCTCGACAGCTCGCGGGGGCTTGTGCGCCTAAACGAGGAAATGGAGCAGGTGCGCTCCTATCTGGCCATCGAGCAGGCTCGGTTCGGCGAGCGCATCACGAGCGAGATCGAGCTGGAGGACGGCTGTGACGCCTGGCTCGTGCCGCCGCTGCTCATTCAGCCGCTGGTGGAAAACAGTGTGCGCCACGGCCTGCAAGGCCGCCAGCAGGGGGGGCGGGTACACATCGAGGCCCGCCGGGAAAACGACCACCTGCGCGTGATGGTGGAGGACGACGGCCTCGGCATGACCCCGGACACTATCCGCGAAATCCTCTCCCCGCGCGACCTCGCATCCATGACCGTGGGCGTGGGGGCCCGCAACTCCAACCAGCGCCTGGTCCAGCTCTTCGGCCAGCAGTACGCCCTTCATATCGAGAGCTCTCCCGGCCGGGGCAGCCGCATCTCGTTTCGCATCCCGCCTGCGGCCGCCTCGGGCGGCGCATGTCCGTCAACCCCGCAAACCGTCGCCTCAGCCCCGTAATTATCCTTTTGGGCCTCACGGTCTTGTTGTCGTCCCCTGGGCCATGCCAAGGCAGGGCCAACATCGCAAACGGGCTGACCGCAGGGGATGTCCAAAACACGGGAGGCAGTCATGAATGCGTTGACACTCGTCTTCGCCGCCCTGTGCGTATTTGCCATAGGCTACCGCTTTTATGGGATCTTTTTTACCAAAAAGGTCCTTGGCATCAACGATGCGCGTCTGACGCCGGCGGTGACCATGGCCGATGGGCACGACTATGTGAAGACCAACAAGTATGTGCTCTTTGGGCACCATTTCGCGGCCATCGCCGCCGCCGGTCCGCTGATCGGCCCGGTGCTGGCCGCCCAGTTCGGCTACCTGCCGGGCGCGCTGTGGATTCTCGTCGGCTGCGTCCTGGGGGGCTGCGTCCACGACACGGTGGTGCTGTTCGCCTCGGTGCGCCATAAGGGCCGCTCGCTCGCCTATATCGCCTCCCAGGAAGTGGGCAAGGCCACGGGCTCGGTGGCCGGGTTCGCGGTGCTTTTCATCCTGCTTTTGACCCTGGCCGGCCTGTCCATCGCCGTGGTCAACGCCATGCACAACAGCCCCTGGGGCACCTTTACCGTCTTTGCCACCATCCCCATCGCCATCATCATGGGCGTGTACATGCAGCATGCCCCGGGCGGCGGCGTGGTCGGCGGCTCGATCATCGGCGTGGTGCTTTTGGCCCTGGCCATCATCGTCGGACCTTATATCGCCAGCAGTCCCTTCTGGTCCTCGATTTTCAACATGTCGCGCCCGACCATCGCCGTCACCATCCCGATCTACGGCTTCGTGGCCTCGGTGCTGCCGGTCTGGCTGCTTCTGTGCCCGCGCGATTACCTCTCCACCTACCTGAAGGTGGGCACCATCGGCGCGCTGGCCATTGGTATCTTCTGGGTGCATCCGCAGCTCGTCATGCCGGCCCTGACCTCGTTTGACGCCGGCGGCGGCCCCATCATCCACGGCCCCGTCTTTCCGTTCCTTTTCATCACCATCGCCTGCGGCGCGCTTTCGGGCTTCCATGCCATCATCGGTTCCGGCACCACGCCCAAGATGCTCGACAGCGAGCATAACCTGCTTTTCGTCGGCTTCGGCGCCATGCTCATGGAAGGCTTCGTGGCCATCATGGCGCTCATTGCCGCCTGCGTGCTGGTGCCGGCCGACTACTTCGCGATAAATACCCCGGTGGCCGTGTTCGCCAAGCTCGGCATGACCCCGGTCGATTTGAACAGCCTGGCCCAGGCCGTAGGCGAAAACATCCAGGGCCGTCCCGGCGGGGCCGTGTCCCTGGCCGTGGGCATGGCCCACATCTTCTCCTCGATCCCGGTCATGTCCCACCTCATGGCCTACTGGTACCACTTCGCCATCATGTTCGAGGCCGTCTTCATCCTGACCGCCGTGGACGCGGGCACCCGGGTCGGCCGTTTCTTCCTGCAGGAGATGATCGGCCAGGTGATCCCCAAGTTCCGCGAGAAGCACTGGGTGCCGGGCATCCTTTTCACCTCGGCCATCTTCACCTTCGCCTGGGGCTACTTCGTCTATACGGGCAATATCTCCACCATATGGCCGCTTTTTGGCATGTCCAACCAGCTGCTGGCGGCCGTGAGCCTGCTTATCGGCACCACCATGATCATCCGCATGGGCCGGGCGCGCTATGCCTGGACAACGGCGGTTCCGGGTTTGGCCATGGTCGGCATAACCTTCTGGGCCGGCTACCTGCAAATCACCGGGACCTACCTGCCCAAGGGGCTGTACCTGCTGGCTTCCCTGGCGGTGATCATCCTGGTGCTCATGGCCATCGTCATCGTCGGCACCGTGCGCCGCTGGATGGAGCTTCTCGGGATCAAGGCACCTGTCGTCGACAACTACGGCGACAAGGTTCTGGAAGTGGTTCCGGAATAAACACGAAGGAGTATCCCGCGCTTTTGGGCGGGATGCGGAGAAGCCGGGGCGGCGTGGTCGCTCCGGCTTTTTTTTGCGCCGACCGCCTGGCGCAGGACCTCGATGAGCCGACCCTTGCGAATGGGTTTGGTCATGAAGCCGTCGCAGCCGGCGGCCAGGCCTTTTTGTTCGTAATCGGCAAAGGCGTGGGCCGACAACATTGGGGCGTTCTGCAGGATGCATCCGCCCATGCAGCGCAACGCGCCTTGTCCCTGTGTTCCCTTTTTCGGTTGTGAGCGCCGGGATTGATTATGCCTGATGCGCGCTGGGAGATACCCGCTTATGATGTCGGTTTGGCCACATAGTGTTATGAATTTTTGTTTCGTAATACTGGCCAAGGCTTCCAAAATAGCCTATGCAGATGGTGCTGCCGCACCGGGTCCCCACGGACCGGGTGCGAAGGCGGGAAAGGACATAACCGCAATCTGCTGGCAAGGGGCCGCCCCTGCGCCGAGGATGACGCCATGAACCAGGACATTTGCCAAGCCTTCTTACGCCCTCGGCGTTCGAAGGCTTTTTTTATTGCCCGGGGAGGGTGGACATGAACAGACGCATCGGCGTGGTTGGCATCGTCATCGAGGATCCCAAGGAAGTTTCGGAAAAAGTCAATGCCGTCATCAGCGACCACGGACACCTCATCCTCGGGAGAATGGGCATCCCCAAGCCGGAATACCAGGTCGGCGTCATTTCGTTGATCATCGAGGGCACAACCGACGAGATCGGTTCGTTAACAGGCAGGCTCGGGAATCTCCCCGGCGTGACAGTCAAATCCGCGCTCACGACCAAGACCTTGCACAAGGAGCAAGACCATGATTGACGAATCCCAGCGCACCTCCGACGCATTCATCGACGAGGGCCGCATCGCCGCCGCGCTGGCGGCCGCCAAGACGGCTTCCAAGGATAAGGACGCCGTGTCCGCTATTATCGCGAAGGCGCTTGAGTACAAGGGGCTTACGGCCGAGGAAGTGGCCGTGCTGCTCGAAGTCGAGGACCCGTCCCTGCTCGATTCCATGTACAAGGCCGCCAAGACGGTCAAGGAAGCCATCTACGGCAAACGCATCGTCCTTTTCGCACCTCTGTACCTGTCGAGCTTTTGCGTCAACAATTGCGTCTACTGCGGCTACAAGCGCAGCAATAAGGAACAGCTGCGCAAACGCCTGACCATGGACGAAATCAAAAGCGAAGTGGAAATCCTCGAATCGCTCGGGCACAAGCGTCTGGCCGTGGAAGCCGGCGAGGACCCGAAAAACAACCCCATCGAATACATCACCGACGCCATCAAGGCCATCTACAGCATCCGTGACGGCAACGGCTCCATCCGTCGCGTCAACATCAATATCGCCGCCACGACCATCGAGGACTACCAAAAGCTCAAGGCCGCCGAAATCGGCACCTATATCCTGTTCCAGGAAACCTACCACCGCGAAACCTACGCCAGACTGCACCCCTCCGGCCCCAAGCACGACTACAACTGGCACACCACCGCCATGGACCGTGCCCAGACCGCCGGCATCGACGACGTCGGCATCGGCGTGCTCTACGGCCTCTACGACTGGAAATACGAAACCGTGGCCATGTTCCTGCATGCCGAGCACTTGGAAGAAACGTTCGGCGTCGGACCCCACACCATCTCCGTGCCCCGCATGCGCCCGGCCGGGGCCGTCAACCTGGACACTTTCCCCTACCTCGTCGAGGACTCGGATTTCAAAAAGATCATCGCCACCATCCGCCTTGCCGTTCCCTACACCGGCATGATCCTCTCCACCCGCGAGGACCCGGATTTCCGCGACGAACTCATCGACTGCGGCATCTCCCAGATCAGTGCCGGCTCCTGCACCGGTGTGGGCGGCTACCAGAAGGTCGTCGTGGAACACGAATCCACCCACAACACCAACAACGGCCAACAGTTCGAGCCAAGCGACCAGCGCTCCCCCAACGAAATCATCCGGATGCTGTGCCAGCGCGGCTACGTGCCCAGTTACTGCACCGCCTGTTACCGGCAAGGCCGCACCGGCGACCGGTTCATGTCTCTGGCCAAGGTCGGCGCCATTCAAAACGTCTGCCTGCCGAACGCGCTGCTTACTTTCAAGGAATACTTGATCGACTATGCCGATCCGGAAACCAAGGCTGTCGGCGAGGAACGCATCAAGGAAGCCCTGGATACCATCCCTAAGGAAGGTATCCGCGATCTGACCATCCAACGCTTGAACGATATCGAGTGCGGTCGCCGCGATTTGTTTTTCTAGCGGCGGTTGCCGGGTTGCCTCCGGTGGCCAGGGGAGGCGCTGCCTCCCCTGGACCCCTCCGCCGGGGGGCTTGATGCCCCCCGGTCCCCCCTTTACGCTTTGCCGGGTGGGACGGCGGTGGGGTGACGACGATTGGGTTGATCTTGTTGCCGCAATCGGCCCGGCGGCACGAGGCGCAAAAGCGCCT
>NZ_JBLODY010000078.1:0-18019 GCF_047785625.1 Solidesulfovibrio sp. C21 | reverse complement strand
AAGCCCCCTCCCCCGCACGTTTCCGAGTTCCCGCTCTCCTCTGAAGGCGTTGTTGTGAAAAAATACTGACGTATTTTTTAGGCGGGTACTACGGCCCGTCCTGGGAGCGTTCGGCCGGGCGCATGTCGGGGCTGGTGTAGAAAAATTCGATGCGGCGGTTGCGGGCCTTGTTGGCCGGCGAGGTGGGCGGCACCAGCGGTTGGCTGTCGGCCAGTCCCACGGCCCGAAGGCGTGTCGTGGGGATGCCGGTCGTTTCGGCCAGGTAGCGTGTGGCGGCGGCGGCCCGGGCGGCGGAAAGCTCCCATTTGGACGGGTAGGGGCCGCCTTTTTCGTCGTCGTCGGCGAAACCGCGCACGGTCAGGTTGATCTTGTAGCTGCGCAGGATGTTGGCCACCCCGTCGAGGACCTTTCGGGCTGTTGGGGTCAGCTCGGCCGAGCCGGGCTTGAACATGACGGAGTTGTTGACCTGCATCATCACGCCCGAGGAGTCGTTGGACACGCCGGAATTTTTTCGGACGTTGAGGTCCGAGGTGATGAGTTCCTTGATGAGCAGGGCGACTTCGTACTTGAGCTTGTTTTCCTGGGACAGTTTGAATTCAGGGGAGCCCTTGATGGCGTCGGGGCTGATGAAGGTCGGCACCTTTTCCAGGTTCTGGACTTTTTCCTTGGAGGGCACGTTCTTGTCCTGGAAAACCAGGGACAGTTCCTGCTTGGTCTTGGGCTTGAGCGACACCACCAGCCACAGGAGCAGGAAAAAGGCCATCAGCGCCGTGACGAAGTCGGCGTAGGCCACCTTCCAGGACCCGCCGTGGTGTCCGCCGTGCTCGTCCTCGGACTCGCGGTAGATGACGACGGTTTTGCCCTGATCGCTATTTTTTGCCACGAAGCGCTCCCTCCATGTCCTCCATGGTCGGGCGCACGTCGTCGGGAATGGCCCGGCGGCCCATCTCCACGGAAAGCATCGGGGAAAAGCCGGAGTTGAACGCCGCCAGCACGTCCTTGGCCACGAGCAGCATGTGCTGCTGGGCCTTGGCCTGGTATTCCAGGTTGGAGGCCATGGGGCCGACAAAGCCGTAGCACATGAGGATGCCGAGGAAGGTGCCGACCAGGGCCGCGCCGATGCTGTGGCCGAGGACCTCGGGCGGCTCGTTGATCTTGCCCATGGTCAAAACGATGCCGAGCACCGCGGCCACGATGCCGAGTCCCGGCAGCGAGTCGGCCACCCTGGTGACGGCCGAGGGCGCGATCATGGCGTGGTGGTGCAGGGTGGCGATGTCGGTGCGCATGAGATCGTCGTAGCGATGGGCGTCGATGCCTTCCGAGAGCAGGGCCTTGATGTTGTCGCAGATGAAGTAGGCCAGCTGCTTGTTTTTGGCGATGTTGGGGTAGCGGTTGATGGTGGAGGACTGCTCGGGATTGGAGACGTGGGGCTCGAGCGCCACGATGCCGTCGCGGCGGGCGATGTTCATGAGTTCGAAAAGCAGGGTGAGCAGGTCCTGGTAGTCGGCGGCCGAGGCTTCCTTGCCCGAGAACACGTGCAGGATGTGCTTGAAGGTGCCGACGACCACGGACTTGGGCGCGGAGATGAGAAAGGAGCCGAGCGCCGCGCCGCCGATGATGAGCAGTTCGATGGGCTGTATGAGCACGCCCATATGGCCGCCTTCCAGAAGGAAGCCGCCGATGACGCAGCCAAGGACGACGACGATGCCGATGATAACGAACATGACCCACCATGTGGACGCGCGTACGGGCCGCCCCGGACTGCCCGGGGAGGGATGGTCGTTTCCCTCCCCGGCGTGTGAACGCGCTTTTGCCGCCTGGGCCTAGGTGTAGAAAAAACCAGGTCGGGGGGCAAGCGCGCCGGCGGCGGACGCTATTTGGCGCCGCAGCATTTCTTGTATTTCTTGCCGCTGCCGCAGGGACAGGGATCGTTGCGGCCGACCTTGGGCTCGTTGCGGCGTTTGGGGGCCTTTTTGGGGGCCTCGCCCGTTTCCGCGCCCGAGTACTGGAGGTTGGCCGTATCGTCCTTGTGCTGGAATTCCTGCTCGCGCATCTCGTTTCTGATCTGCACCCGGCTAAGGGCCCGGATGGCGGCGTCGCGGATGCTGTAGACAAGCTCCTGAAACAGCTCGAAGCCCTCGCGCTTGTACTCCTGCTTGGGGTCCTTCTGGCCGTAGCCGCGAAGGCCGATGCCGTCGCGCAGGTGGTCCATGGAGAGCAAATGCTCCTTCCAGTTCCGGTCCAGGCTGTCGAGCAGGAAGTAGCGGGCGATCTCCCGGTACTGCTCCCCGGCCACGTCGGACAGTTCCTTTTGCCGGGAAAGGGCCGCGTCGAGCACGGCCTTTTTTTCGGCCTCGTCGCCGGTTGTGATCTCCACCTTGAGGTCCAGCAGGTCCTCGATGAGCGAGGCGGCCGTTTCCAGCCCCTCGGGCTCGGGATTCCCCTTGGCCGCCATCAGGGGCGCGAAGACCTCGTCCACGATCTCCTCGATGGCGCCCGTGACGAAGGTCTCGGGCTCAGAGGTCCCCATGAGTTCGCGGCGCCGGGAGTAGATGACCTCGCGCTGCTGGTTCATGACGTTGTCGTATTCGAGCAGCTGCTTGCGGATTTCGAAGTTGTGGGCTTCCACCCGTTTTTGGGCGTTCTCGATGGCCCGGGAGACCATGCGGTTCTCGATGGGCTCGCCGTCCTCCATGCCGAGTTTGTCCATGATGCCCTTCAGGCGATCGGAGCCGAAAAGGCGCATGAGGTCGTCGTCGAGGGCCAGGTAGAAGCGCGAGGAGCCCGGGTCGCCCTGACGGCCGGAACGGCCGCGCAACTGGTTGTCGATGCGCCGGGACTCGTGGCGTTCTGTACCGAGGATGTGCAGGCCGCCGAGGTCGGTGACGCCCTCGCCGAGCACGATGTCCGTGCCGCGGCCGGCCATGTTGGTGGCGATGGTCACGCGGCTGGCGTGGCCGGCCTGGGCCACGATCTCGGCTTCCTTCTCGTGATTTTTCGCGTTCAAGACGTCGTGGGGCACGCCGGATTTCTTGAGCAGGCCCGAGAGCAGTTCCGATTTCTCGATGGACACCGTGCCGACCAGGACCGGCTGGCCGCGCCCGTGCAGCTCCTTGACGTCCTTGGCGATGGCCGCGAACTTCTCGTGCTGGGTCTTGTAGACGAGGTCCGGGAAGTCCTTGCGGATCATGGGCTGGTTGGTGGGGATGGAGATGACTTCCAGGTCGTAGATCTCGCGGAATTCCACGGCTTCGGTGTCGGCCGTGCCGGTCATGCCGCCAAGCTTCTTGTACATGCGGAAGTAGTTCTGGAAGGTGATGGTGGCCAGCGTCTGGTTTTCGGCCTCCACGTCCACATGTTCCTTGGCCTCCAGCGCCTGGTGCAGGCCGTCGGAGTAGCGCCGGCCGGGCATGAGGCGGCCGGTGAACTCGTCGACGATGAGCACCTCGCCGTCCTTGACCACGTAGTCCACGTCGCGCTGGAAGATGTGATGGGCCTTCAAGGCCTGGAGCACGTGGTGCTGGAGGGTGATGTTGGCGGCGTCGTAGAGGTTGTCGATCTTGAGCACCTCTTCCATGCGGGCCACGCCGTCGTCGGTCAAAAGGACGGTGCGGGCCTTCTCGTCGATGGTGAAGTCCGTCTCCTTGCGCAGCATGGGAATGAAGGCGTCGACGCGGGCATAAAGCGTGGAGGAGTCCTCGGCCTGGCCGGAGATGATAAGCGGGGTTCTGGCTTCGTCGATGAGGATGGAGTCCACTTCGTCGACGATGGCGAAGTTGAGTTCGCGCTGCACGAGCTGTTCCTTGTAGAACTTCATGTTGTCGCGCAGGTAGTCGAAGCCGAACTCGTTGTTGGTGCCGTAGGTGATGTCCGCGCCGTAGGCGGCCTGGCGCTCGGGGTCCTCGAGGCCGTGGATGATGGTGCCGACGGAGAGGCCCAGGAAGTTGTAGAGCTTGCCCATCCAGGCGGCGTCGCGCTTGGCCAGGTAGTCGTTGACGGTGATCAGGTGCACGCCCTTGCCGGACAGGGCGTTTAAGACGATGGGCAACGTGGCGACGAGGGTTTTACCTTCACCGGTCTTCATCTCGGCGATCTTGCCCTGGTGGAGCGTGATGCCGCCGATGAGCTGCACGTCGAAGTGGCGCATGCCGAGCGAGCGCATCGAGCCTTCGCGCACCAGGGCGAAGGTCTCGGGCAGGATGTCGTCCAGGCTGCGGCCGTTTGCCACTTCCTGGCGCAGTTCGGCCACGCGGCTGCGCATCTCCTCGTCGGAGAGCGCTTTGACCTGCGGCTCGAAGGCGTTTATGGCCGCGACCAGCGGGCGCAGCCCCTTGAGATAGCGTTCGTTTCTGGACCCGACGATTTTTCGGGCGATGGTCTTGAGCATCGAATCGACTCCTTTATGGGGCGGGGCGCGACGGATTTCCGTCCAGGTCCGGCCCGTCATCCAACGGGTGTTGGTTGGCGTTTAAGCGAGGGCTCCGGCCATGGGGCGGCGGCGTGACACTGCGCGGGAAGCCGGCCGTCTCCCACCGGGGCGGGAGGGCCGGCCGGCGCGGCGCGTCAGCCGATGCACTCCAGCCAGTGCCCGACGGTAATTTCCTTGGGGGCGACGCTGCGCAGCTGGGTGACGCAGCCGGCGCAGCCGGTGACGATCTGGTCGCCCGGGGCCGGAGCGTAGACGGCCAGGGCATGGGCCGCCACGGCGTCGGACAGTTCCGGCGAGGTCAGCTTGGTAAGTCCCCCGAAGCCGCAGCACGGGGTTTCGGATTCCTTAAAGACAATGCGGTCCCCCATGGCCCGGCGCAAAAAAGTGAGGTCCTGGTTGCCGCCGGCGCCGTGGCAGGGGCGGTGGTAGCGCACGTGCTCCGGTGCCGCCTCGCCGAGGCGAAAGGACGTGTCGCCCATGAGTTCGGCCAGGGAAACCAGATTCTCGCGCCACAGCCCGATTTCGTCCATGGCCAGTCCCAGGTCCTTGCGGGCGTAGGCCCGCAGCCCGCACCGGCAGGTGGCGCAGAAAACCACCATCAGCGGCCGGCCGGCTTTCCGCCAGGCCTCGATATTCTGCTGCTGCATGGCGGCCTGGGCCTCGGGCGCGCCGGCATGGCCGAGGGTACAGCCGCAGCAGGTAAACCCGGGATCGGGCAGCACGTCGAGGCCGAGGCCGGTCAGCAGCCTTTTGGCGGTTTCCTTCCAGCGCGGGTTGGCGTGCTCGGCCACGCAGCCGGCGAAGATCACGCATTTTTTACCGGCGTGGACGGTCTCGAAGGTCTCAGGGAAAAGCCAGGGCTCGGGGGCCTTGCCCGCGCCCATGGCCTCGATGGCGGCCTTGGCCCGGCTGATGGCGGAGGCTGGCACCTTGCCGGGCACGAGCTTGGTCAGGGTCCGGGCCAGCGGCCACATGAGCCCGGCCTGTTCGATCCATAGCTTCCAGAGGAAACCGGCGAAACCCGGGTGCGAGGCGCGCAGCTCGGCCACCAGATCCGGGCCGCAAAGCCCCAGCGGGCAGGCGTTTTCGCACTTGCCGCAGGACAGGCAGACCGTGGCCAGGATGTCGGCGGCCTTTTTGGACAGTTCGGCCTGTCCCTCGGCCACGGCCCGGGCCAGGAAAAATTTGGAACGCGGCGAGAGCTCCTCGCGGCCGGTGGCGATGAAAAGGGGACAGACGGGCAGGCAGCGGCCGCACAGGATGCATTCCGGGCGGCGGCCCTGGCCGTGCAGGCAATGGACGGGGGTAAGCTCTTCGGCCACGATCAGTACGCCTTCTGGGGATTCATGATGCCGGCCGGGTCGAAGACGGCCTTGACGCGGCGCATTATTTCGCGCTGGCCGGCATCGAGCTGCCGGTCGAGAAAGGGCAGCTTGGACAGACCCACGCCGTGTTCGCCGGAGAGCGTGCCCCGCAGTTCAAGGCAGCGCATGAGGATGCGCTCGCGGGCGTTCTGGGCCCGGGCGTGCTCGTCGGCATTGGCGGCATCGTGCATGATGTTGACGTGGAGGTTGCCGTCGCCCACATGGCCGAAGAGCAGGATGCGCACGCGCTCTTCCTCGCCGATGGTTTTGATCCCGGCGGCGGCCTCGCGCAGCTTGCCGCGCGGCACGGTCACGTCGTCGCTGATCTTGTCCGGCGCGGCCTTAAACGAGGCCGGGTTGAGCAGCCGGCGCAACTCCCACAGATTTTCCTCGGCCTCGGGGCTGACGGCCCGCTCGGTCCAGACCGGACCGGCCGCGGCCGTCGCCCGCGTAAGCAGGGCCACGTCGGCGGCTACGGCCTCGGGCGAGCCGTCCACGCGCACGAAAAGCGCGGCCCCGGCGTCGGCCGGCCAGGGTACGGCGCTGATGGCGGCCACGGCCTTCATGGCCTCGTACCCGAGCATTTCCAAGGCCACGGGCAGGATGCCGGCCCGAAAGACGTCGCCGGCGGCGGTCAGCGCCGTGTCGATGCTCGCGTAGGCCACGGCCAGGGTGGCCGTGGCCTGGGGCAGGGGCAAAAGTTTGAGCGTCAGCCCGGTGAAAAGTCCGAGCGTCCCTTCCGAGCCCACGAAAAGGCGCGTCAGGTCGAGCCCGACCACGTTTTTGTGGGTGCGCCCGCCGGTCGTCAGCGCCTGCCCGCCGGGCAGCACCGCCTCGATGCCGAGAATGTGGTCGCGGGTCACGCCGTATTTGACGGCCCGCATCCCCCCGGCGCAGGTGGCGGCGTTGCCGCCCACGGTGGAAAATTTCACGCTGGCCGGGTCCGGGGCGTAAAAAAGCTTTTGCGGCGCGATCGCCGCCTGCAGGTCGCCCGTGACCACGCCCGGCTCGACCACGGCCACGAAGTCGTCCGGGTCGATTTCGAGAATGCGGTTGAGGCGCGCCGTGGACACCACGATACCCCCGGCCACCGGCACGCAGTCGCCCACGGTGTTGGTGGCCCGGCCCCGGGGCAGGATGGGGATGCGCTCGGCCTGGGCGAAGGCCAGCAGTTCCTTCACCTGTTCGAGGTTGTCCGGTCGCACGGCCGCGGCCGGGGGGGCGAAGCGGCGCGAGGCGTCGGTGCCGTACACGAGGGTCTCTTCCGGGGTGAACACGGCCGCGTCGCCGGGGCAGATCGAAGCCAGGGCGCGTTTTTGCGATTCGGTTAAGAGCGTGGAAGATTTCATTGTATTCAGATGGATCGGCGCAAGCCCGAAAGCTGTATGTCCCGCATGTCAGACGATCAATCCGCCTCGGCGGTCCAGGTCATGGCGTTGATGACGCCCTTGTCGTCGAAGGTGAACGTCAGTTCGTTGTAGCCGCTCATGTCGGAATAGCGCCAAACGTTGTCCTCCACCGCTTCGGGCTGGCCGAGCACGGCGGCAAGCTTTTCCCGGTGCGTGCCCAGGCAGATGCCCCGGGCGAAGCAGACCTGGCCGGAGGTGGCGCGGATCTGGTGGAAAAACTGCCGTGCCCCGCCGTCCATGCTGTAAAGGGATACGGTCAGGCCGTCGTAGGCCAGGGTGATGATTTCATAGGTGGCGTCGTCGTGGGGGCTGGTAAAGGGCACGGCCTGGCGTTCGCGGGGCGCTCCGAGGCGGCTTGTGACGGCGGCTTCGTTCGGGCCGAACAGGGAAGCCGTCTCGTCGAGAAAGGCGTCCACGCGTTCGTCGGCCTCGGTGGGGCCGGCGGTTGCCGTGGCGGCGCAGCAAAGGCACAGAAAGAGCGCCAACGGCAGGACAGGGCGGATGCATGCCATTACAAGACTCCTCGTTGCCTGATCGCCTCTGGCCGATCCAAGGTTCGCCGCGCGCGTCGCGCCCCTTATGCCGTCGGCAGGGGGCGTACGCTAGTGTCGCGTTTTCAAAATTCGTGCATACGAATTTTGAGAATAATATATTTAAATAATTATTTTTTCTCTAAAAAATATTGTCATATTTTTTAGAGAACGCCACACTAGTGCCGGGCCAGTTCCCTGGCCGCGTCACGGTCGAGGTCCCGGTTTTTCAGGTCGTCGCGGCGGTCGAAGACCTTCTTGCCCCGGGCCAGGGCGATTTCCGTCTTGGCCCGACCGTTTTTGAAATAGACCCGCACCGGCACCACGGTCAGCCCCTTTTGCTCCACCTTGACCCGAAGCGTGCGGATCTCGGCCGCGTGGAGCAGGAGCTTGCGCTTGCGTTCCGGTTCGTGGCCGGCATAGCCGGCGTTCTCGTACACCCCGATATGCACGCCGACGAGGTAGGCCTCGTCGTTCTCGAATTTGACGTATCCGTCCTTGAAGCTGACGCGGCCGGCCCGAAGCGATTTCACTTCGGAACCGGTAAGTACCATCCCGGCCTCGTACTTTTCGAGAAACTCATACAGGTGTCGGGCTTTTTTATTTTGGGCGACGAGTTTTTCGCCCGATTCCTTGGCTGTCATGTCGTCCTTTCAGATGGCGAGGCTTCGACTGATACGTGTTTTCCCGGCGTCCGGCCAGTGAAATAAGGCTGTCCGCCCCGGCCGGTCACGACGCCGCGCCATCCTCGCGGTCGAGCAGGGAGGAGTAGAACATCAGCTCGTCCGGGAACTGCCGGAAAATGGTTTCCTGGACCAGGGCGTTGGTCCGGGAGACCGACGGACTTTCCAGGACCAATTTAAGCAGTTTTTTGCAGTCGTCCATGGTGGCCTGGCGAATGATGCGCTTGATGCCGGGAATGGCCTGGGGCGTGAGGCTTATGCAGTCGATCTGCATGCCCATGAGAATGGGCACGCAAAAGGGATCGGAGGCCATCTCGCCGCACAGGCTCACCTCGATGCCGGCCTGGTGGGCCGCGTCGACCACGTGCTTGATGCTCCTGACCACGGCCGGGTGCAGGGGCTGGTACATGTGGGAGACGAAGCGGTTGGTGCGGTCGATGCCGAGCGAATACTGGATGAGGTCGTTGGTGCCGATGCTGAAGAAATCGACCTCCCGGGCCAGGATCTCGGCGATCATCACGGCCGAGGGCAGCTCCATCATGATGCCGACGGGCATGTCGGCCTCGAAGCGGCTGCCTTCCTGGCGCAGCTCGGCCTTGGCTTCGGCCAGGAGCGCCTTGGCCTGCCGGATTTCCCGCAGGCCCGAGATCATGGGGAACATGACCGAGATGTTGCCGGCCAGCGAGGCCCGCAAAATGGCCCGCAACTGGGTCTTGAAGATGTCGCGGTGGCGCATGCACAGGCGTATGGCCCGAAGGCCCAGGGCCGGGTTGCGCTCGTCGAGGGAGCCCAGGGTGGAGACGAACTTGTCCGCGCCGGCGTCCAGGGTGCGAAGCGTGACCCGCCTTGGCGACATGATCGTGGCAAGATCCAGGTATTCCTGGTAAAGTTCGTCCTCGGTCGGCAGCTTCGACCGGTTCATGTAGGAATATTCGGTGCGGTAGAGCCCGATGCCCTCGCCGCCGTTGTTGACCACGGTCGACACCTCGTCGAGCATCTCGATGTTGGCTTTGACCTTGATGCGGTAGCCGTCGATGGTCTCGCCGGGCAGGTGGCAACCGCGCATGATGCCGGCCTGGTAGGCCTCGAACTGGTATTTGAGGTCGGAAAGCCTGGCCAGTTCCTCCTCGCCCGGGGAGCGCAGCACCACGCCGCGCAGCCCGTCCACCACCACCAGATCGCCGTCGCGGACCTCGCGTTCGAGCTCCGTGACCCCGACCACGGCCGGGATGCCCAGCGTGCGGGCCAGGATGCCGGTATGGGAGGTCTTGCCGCCCTGCACCGTGACCAGGGCCATGATCTTGTCGGTCTGGAGACTCGCGGTATCGGCCGGGGAAATGTCGTGGGCCATGAGCACGACCCGGTTTTCGATGGCCCGGATGCCGCCGGTCTGCCCGGCGAGCCTGGCCAGCACCCGGCCGGCCACGGTGCGCACGTCCTGGATGCGGTCGCGGAAATAGGGATCGTCGAGGGCGGCAAAGGCCTTTTCCAGGTCGTCCACGGCCTTGTCCAGGGCCCATTCGGCGTTGATGGAGAGCTTTTTTATGTAGTTTTGGGCCGCTCCGGCCAGTTTCGGGTCTTTCAGGATCATCAGGTGCGAGTCGAGGATGAGCGTGTGCTCCTTGAGCTCGGCCGGAATACGGTCGCGGGCCTGCTCGATCTCGCTTCTGAACTGCTCGAAGGCCCGGTCCAGGCGGGTGATTTCGGCCGGCAGCATGGCTTCGGCCAGGGTCTGGCGGGGCAGGGGGCCAACGCCCGAGCGATTGAGGAAAAAGGCCCGTCCGATGGAGATTCCGGCCGAAACGGGAATGCCTTTAAGCGTCGTCATGACCGGTTTTGTCCTCGGGGCGCGGCCGGGTCCGGGGCAGGCCGGCGCGGTCGCGGACTGGGTTTGGGGCAGGCGCGGTCACGGTGCGCGGCCTACCGGAAACGGTTGCGGATAAGCGTGGCGAGGCTCACGAGGGCCGCCTCGGCCTCCGGGCCGCTGGCCCGCAGTTCCAACTCGGTTCCGTTGCCCGCGGCCAGGGTGAGGATATCGAGGATGCTCTTGGCGTCAACGGTTTCCCCCCCCATGGAGAGGCTTATAGCACAGGGGAACTTCTGCGCCTCCTGGGCCAGCTTGGCCGCCGGGCGGGCGTGGAGTCCCTGCTCGTTGAGCACGCGCACGGTCAGCGCGAAGCCCGTATCCGTGGGCGTTATGTCGTCAAGGGCCATCGCGCCCGTATCGTTGGTTTGGTTGGTCATTGTCCACCGCGTCGGCGGAGGTTGTCCCGGCCCTGGGCCGGGAGGTTTGGCCGGTCAGATCGGCCCGATGGAGCGCAAGAGGACCCAGCCCGCGGCCAGGACCAGCAGCGCGATCTCCCGGGAAACCGACGGCCGGGTGGCGGCCCAGGCCGCCAGAATGCCGATCAGTACGGCGTCGGACATGGATGCCGCCTGTCCCAGCGGATGGGCGAGCATCCAGAACACGGTCAAAAGCCCGGCGTTGACCAGCTTGATCTTGCGGCCGAGGTTGACCATATCCCAACGCTTGAGCCGGCGCAGCACGTGGAACCCTTCCCGGTAGCCGGCTCGAAATGTCGCCGCCTTGAATATCTGGGCCGCCAGGAAAAGTCCGCTCGCGAGAATGGCCAGGGCCACGTACCGGCCCCCGGCCACCAGACAGGCGGCGGACAGCCCCCACAGGCCCATGACGCTGGCGGAGAAAAACGTGTCGCCAATGGCGGACAGGGTGAATGCCGTCGTGGTCTTGACGTTGTCAAGCATTTCGGCCGGCAGAATCCCCTTGGCGATTTTGGTCTCCAGGGACAGAAACAGCCCGACCAAAAGCGGCGTCCAGAAAAAATGGGTGTTGTACAGGTCGAGGTAGCGGGCGAACACGGCGTCGCGTTTGCCCGGGTCGGGATACAAAACCGTCAGTCCCGGCTCCATAGCGTAGGCCAGCCCCACATGCTGCAACCCGCGCGTGTTGTAGGCGGCGCCGACCAGGTAGCAACGCAGGAAACAAGCCGAAAGCGTCCTGGCGCTCAACTCTTCGCGTAAGTGCCCCAAACACGCACCGCCTTTCCGCGTGCCGGCCGGTTTGCCCGGTCGAAACCTCGCAAGCGGGGCCGCGTCGTTCGCCGCGCCCCCTGCCTTTTTCCCATATGGATAAACGATAGGCGGGGTTCTGGTCAAACGGTGCGGTCAGGAAGGCGCGCCAGAAACCGGCCGAAGGGCGTGTTGTCGAGGCGGGCCCGCCAGGGCGGGGCGGCCAGACGGGCCAAATCGTCCGGGGTGTCGCAGTCCGGCAGCTCGGGGAGCAGGGCCAGGCTTTTCCCGGCCGCGGTGAGCCGGGCGCGCGTCAGGGACGCGACCTTGGCTGTGCTCCAGGGCATGTCCGCAAATATTTCCGGGCAATAGCCGGTGCGCGAAAGTCCCAGGGCATAGTAGCCGCCGTCGGTCGCCGGACCGAGCACGGCGTCGTTTCCGGCAAGCTCCCGGGCCGCCCGGGCAAGGAGCGGGCCGGTGACGAGGGGCAGGTCGCTGCCGAGCAGCACGGCGCCGTCCGCCTCGGCCAGGGTCTGGATAAAGGCGGCGGCCATGCGCGCGCCGAGGTCCCCGGCCGACTGGGCGCGGCAGGTCCGGGCCGGGCCGCAGAGTCGCCGCAGCGTTTCCAGCTCGCCGGCCGGCGTATAATAGAGGATGGTTGGCAGCCCCGAGGCGTCGGCGGCGCAAAGCACGGTTGCGAGCATGGCCCGGTAGGCGGCCAGGGCGGCCGCGTCGCCGATGCCGGCCGCCAGCCGCGTCTTGACCCGGCCGGGCAGGGGGGCCTTGCAGAAAACGAGCAGGCGCACGTCCACGGCGCGCTACCGTGTCCCCGGCCGGTCCGTGTCCGGCGTCGGGGGGTAGTGCCGGGCGAGTCTCACCGGGGACACGCCCAGGCTGTAGAGCGTCAGCAGGGCCAGGTTGCGGGCCGTGGTCCGAAAGGTCCCCTCGGCCTCCCAGCGCCTGGCCGAGGTGGTGGCGTGGCTCGGCAGAACGGCGATCTTGCCCCCGGCCCGCCTGACGGCGCGCACGAGCGCCACGTCCTCCATGATGGGGATGTCCGGAAACCCGCCCAGGGCGCAGAAGAGGTCGTGCCGCAGGAACTGGGCTTGGTCGCCGTAGGGCAGGTCGAACCACTTCGAGCGCAGGGTGGCCCCGGCGGCGACCAGTCGCAGCCAGGGATTTTTCGAGCGGATGGCCAGGGAGAAGGCGCCGAGGGCCGCGCCCGCGTCAAGGGCTCTGGCCGCGTCCTCGAAGGCCCGGGCCGGAAGCCTTGTGTCGGCGTGCAGGAAAAGCAGGCGATCGCCCGAGGCGACGACCACCCCGGCGTTGCACTGGCTGGCCCGGCCCCGGGGCGCGGTCAGGCCCAGCACGCCTTCGCGGTCGAGGGCGGTCAGCGTCGAACCGGCCGGATCGCCGTCGACCACCACGATCTCCACGGACAGGCCGTAGCCGACCATGCGCACGTGGTCCACCAGGGCGTTGATGCGCCGCGCCTCCCCGAGGACGGGCGTTATGACCGAAAAAAAAGGGCGCCCCAGGCAGGGCGGGGCCAGGCTGACCTGGCCGGGAGGGAGCCGCATGCGGTGCAATAGATTTTTTTGGCGGAAACCGCTAGGGTCCCGCCAATGTCGTATGCGATTGTAACTTCCCTCCGCGACGGACGCCGTTTCCGCTCCGGCGGAGTCTGGCGATAGCCCATGCTTGAAGCCGAATACGCGACCATGTTCGCGGCCGAGGAGACGCACTGGTGGTACCGGGGCCTGCACGATCAGGTGCGCCGGGCCGTTGCCCATTGCCGCGAGGACGCACCCGGGCCGCTTCGGGTGCTCGACGCCGGCTGCGGCACGGGCAAGGTGCTGGAAGCGCTCGCCGGGGACAAGGCGACCGGCCTGGATCTCTCGGCCACGGCGCTTTCCCTGGCCCGTCGCCGGGGGGATTTCTCCCTCACCCGGGCCTCGGCCGTACGTCTTCCTTTTCGGGACGCCAGCTTCGACGTGGTCCTCTCCCTGGATGTCCTGGCCAACGTGCCGCCGTCGGCCGTGATCCCGGCCCTGGCCGAGGCCCGCCGCGTGCTTGTCCCCGGGGGGCGGCTTGTCCTTAATATCGTCGCCCACCAGGCCCTTTACAGCGAACACGACCGGGCCGTCGGGGTGCAGCAGCGCTATACGACCCGGCAGATCCGGTCTTTTTTGGGTTCGGCCGGTTTTTTCGTCGAAAAGCTGACCTATTCCAACACGCTGCTTTTCCCCATCGCCGCCCTGGTGCGGCTTTGGCGCAAGCGTATCCGGCCGGGCCACGCTCCGCGCTCGGATCTTGCGCCGCTGCCCCCGCGCCTCAATGCCGCCCTGGCCCGGATGCGGTTTGTGGAAAACGCCCTCATGGTGGACTATGGCTTTGTCATGCCCTTCGGGCTGTCGGTCTTCGCCATGGCCAAAAAGCCTGTCGGACCGGCGCGGCCGCGGTCCGGCCGGAGTCGTACGCGAGCATGAATCCGGAAACGTCGCCAACGCTTACCATCGTCATCCCCGTCTACAACGCCGAGGCCACCATCGGCCGGCTGGTGCGCGCGCTTTTGGCTGATCCGCCTCTGCCGGGCACCGACATCGTGCTGGTCAACGACGGCAGCCGCGATAGGAGCCACGAGGCCTGTCTCGAGTGCTGTGAGGCCTTTCCCGGCCGGGTCACCTACCTGCGCCTGGCCCGCAATTTCGGCGAACACAACGCCGTCATGGCCGGACTGCGCCAGTCCGGCGGGGACTGGGTCGTGGTCATGGACGACGATTTTCAAAATCCCCCGGAGGAGATCGCCCGGCTCGTGGCGGCGGCCCGCGATGGCGGGTTCGACGTGGTCTACACCGCCTTCCGGGAAAAGCGCCACGGCCGGCTGCGCAATCTGGGCAGCGCCTTCAACGACAAGGTGGCCACCCTGCTCCTCGACAAGCCGCCGCGCCTGTACCTGTCGAGCTTCAAGTGCCTCAGCCGCTTTCTGGTGGACCGCATCGTGGACTATACCGGTCCCGCGCCCTATGTCGACGGGCTCATTTTGCGCGCCACGAACAATATCGGTCAGGTGGAGGTGGAGCACCGCGACCGGGAGGCCGGCCAGTCGGGCTACACCCTGTGGAAGCTGATCCGACTGTGGCTGACCATGTTCGTCAATTTTTCCGTGGCCCCGCTGCGTCTTTCGGCTTTTCTCGGCTTGGCCATGGGGGCTTTCGGCCTGCTTATGGCCGTCTGGAGCCTGGCCGAGAAAGCTCTCGGCGTGTACGTGCCCTCGGGCTGGACCATGCTCTACATCACGGTGATCATTTTCTCCGGGGTGCAGCTCGTGATGCTCGGGCTGCTCGGGGAATACGTCGGCCGCTCCCTCATGGAGATCAATCGTACGCCCCAGGCCGTGGTGCGCGAGATCCACGGCGGCGACGGCCGGCCGTCAAAGGAAGTTCGCCCGTGAAAAGTCCCCTTGACGGCGTGCGCCTGCTCGACGTGCCGACCGTGCGCGACGACCGGGGCGCCTTGTCCGCGCTCGAAGGCGGCCGCCACATCCCCTTTGCCGTGGCCCGGGTCTTTTACATGCACGCCATGACCGCCGATCGCGGCGGCCACGCCCACCCGCGCACCGAACAGTGCGTGCTGGCCGTGGCCGGGTCGTTCGCCGTAACAGTGACCGACGGCCGCGACACGGCGGCGTATCGCCTGGACGACCCCGCCCGGGGACTGTATCTGCCGCCCATGGTCTTTCTCGACATCCGCGACATCAGCCCGGACGCCGTGTGCCTGGTGCTGGCCAGCACACACTACGAGCCCAAAAGCGTCATCCGCTCCCTTGACGTCTACCGCGAGGCCCTGGCCGGGGCATGAGCACCACCGCCACGCGCCTAGCCTTTTCGCGGTCCTGCCGCGCCACCTCCGGCGTCTTTTCGGACATGGAGGCGGTCATGGCCTGGTTTGCGGCCAAGGACCGCCGCGACCGTTTCGAGGTGCGCCGCGCGTCCCTTGCCGCCCTCGACCAGTGGGGCTTTTTGCCCGATCCCCTGCGCCTGGGGCACAGCTCCGGCAAGTTCTTCACCATTGAGGGCATTCGCGTCGAAACGGACTTCGGCCCGGTCCCGTCCTGGGACCAGCCCATCATCAACCAGCCCGAGGTCGGCATCCTGGGCCTTTTGGCCCGGGAAATCGACGGCGTGCTCCATTTCCTCATGCAGGCCAAGATGGAGCCGGGCAACGTCAACGTGCTCCAGCTTTCCCCCACGGTTCAGGCCACGCGCAGCAACTATTCCCGGGTCCACGGCGGCCATGCCCCGCGCTATCTGGAATACTTCACCGAACCGGGCCTGGCCGAGGTGCTTCTCGACCAGCTCCAGCCCGAGCAGGGGGCCAGATTCCTGCGCAAACGCAACCGCAACATGGTCGTGCTCGTTTCCCACGACGTGCCGGTGCACGAGGATTTCGCCTGGATGACGCTCGGCCAGTTAAAGGCCCTGCTTGCCCGCGACAACCTCGTCAACATGGACGCCCGCACCGTGGTGTCGCTCATTCCCCTGGCCGATCCCGACGAGCCGCCGGACACGTCCCGCCTCGAGGACCTGTCGCCCTTTCGTCGCGACGTGTACCTGTCCTTTTGCCGCTCCGAGCGTGAGCGCCACACCATGGACGCGGTCATGTCCTGGCTGACCAAGGGCAAGGCGGCCGCGTCCATGCGCGTTTCGCCCCTGCCCCTGGACGGGCTGCGCGGCTGGAGCGTGGCCGAGGACGCCATCCGCCACGAAACCGGGCTTTATTTTTCCGTCATCGGCGTGGACGTCACGGCCCATACCCGCGAGGCCACGTGCTGGTCCCAGCCGCTGCTTCACCACGAAGGCCTGGGACTGGTCGGCTTTTTGTGCCAGAACCAGTGGGGCGTACTGCATTTCCTGGTCCGGGGGAGCCTCGAGCCCGGCAATCGCGACGGCATGGAGATCGGCCCCACGGTCGCCTGCTCGGAGGTGGCGGCCCGGTCCGGCCGGGCCTGCGCGCCGCAGTTCCTGGAATATTTTCTTGATTCCGCTCTCGGCGCGGTGCGCTACGACGCTGTCCAGTCCGAGGAGGGCGGGCGCTTCCATCATTTCCAGAATCGCTATATGATTGTGGAAATTTCTCCGGGCACGGTCGTTGACGCGCCCGGACATTACCTGTGGCTGACCCTTGGCCAGTTGTGGCGCATGGCCCGCCACGGCCACGTCAATATCGAGGCCCGCAACCTGCTTGCCTGCATGGGGGCCGTGGAGCGCAGGTCATGAAGCTGCTTGTCTGCGGCGGTTCGGATATCTTCGCCCGCCGGGTGCTGCCCGGCCTGCCCGGGCTTGGCGTTACGGCCGTGGACGTGGCCTCGCGAAGCGGTCGCCGCATGGAAAGCCCGCCGGGCCTGCCCCTGCGCTTTTGGGACGATCCCGAAGCCGCCCTGGCCGCAAGCGACGCCGACGCCGTCTACGTGACCACGGAAAACAGCCGCCATGCGCCGCTCGCCCTGGCCGCTCTGGCCTCCGGCCGCCACGTTATCGTGGACAAACCCGCTTTCCTCGACCTTGCAAGCGCCGAACGTGCCTGCGAACTGGCCGCGAAAAAAAATCTCCTTCTGGCCGAAGCCACGGTCTGGACCGGGCATCCCCGCGTCGCCGGCCTGATTCAGGCCTTTGCCGACAGAAACACCGCCCCCGCGCGCATCGTCGCCACCTTCTCCTTCCCCCCGCTGCCGCCGGGAAATTTCCGCCATACCCCGGAACTCGGCGGCGGAGCGCTTTTCGACCTCGGCCCCTACGCCGTAAGCCCCGGTCGCGTCCTTTTCGGCGCCGAGCCCGAGGAAGTCGTCTGCCGCATCACCTCGCGCGGCCCGGCCGTGGAAACGGCCTTCACCTGTCTGCTCGTCTACCCCGGCGGGCGCACCCTTGCCGGCACCTTTGGCTTCGACACCGGCTACGTCAATCGTCTGGATGTTCTCGGCCCCGGACTCGCCGCCTCCATGGATCGCGCCTTCACCCCGCCGCCAAGTGCCACTCTGTCCCTTTCCTGCAACACCCCCCAAGGCGTACGATCCGTCGACTTCGAGCCCGCCGATGCCTTTGCCCGCTTTTTTATCCGGGCCTTTGCCGCCATGGAGCGTGGCGACGGCGAGGCCTTTATCGCCGCGTTGCTCGCCGACGCGCGCACGCTGGCGCGGTTGCGGGAGAGCGCCGGGTAAGGCGGATAGGTTGCTGTGGTGGTGCCTCCGGCGGCCAGGGGAGGCGCTGCCTCCCCTGGACCCCTTCGCCGGGGGGCGGGCGCGCCCCCCGGACCCCCCGTCCGGTGTGCTTTGGCCGGGCGGGGGAGGGGATGGTTGCCGGTAAGGCGGAGAGTGGAGAAGATGGAGGCGGAATTTGTCGGGACGCTGCATGTCGCTTCGCGACAAGCTCGTCCCAAGCAAATTCCGCCTCCACCACGCCGTCGCCCCTTCGGGGCGAAGGGATAAGGAATTTTTTTAAAAATCTGTTAAAACAATATATTGAGATAGTTGTCTACAACCCTTTAGAAGTTTTTGGGGAGGGTGGGGGGCCCGGGG
>NZ_JBLODY010000077.1:0-18406 GCF_047785625.1 Solidesulfovibrio sp. C21 | reverse complement strand
CCCCTCTCGCGCTCTCCCCTCCCAAAAACTTTTAACGGTTACAGCTGGATAGACTGTGATGCCGCGTAACTGTTAAGAGTCTTTGGAAAGGGGGCCCGGGGGGAGAACCTTTCTGCAAGAAAGGTTTCCCCCGGTTCCATTTTCATCGATCCTTACAGACCAACCCTGCGCAGCAACGCGGGGAGGTCGAGGTGGGCCTCCAACACGTCGGCCAGCCGGTCGAGGGCCGGTTCCAGGTCATAGGGCGTGCTGTTGGCGATGGGGGCGAGGTTTCGGCGTGCGCGCAGGGCATTGAGGAAATGGCGGCGGAAGGCATCGGCGTCGAAGATGCCGTGCAGATACGCCCCCCAGACGCGCCCGTCCGGCCGGGCATAGCCCATGGGTGAGCCGTCTTCGCGGGTCACGGCGATGCGGGGCGGGGTGGCGTTGTCGGGCACGGTCAGGCCGTGGTGGATTTCGTAGCCGCGAAGCGCCAGCTTTGAATCCGCGTGCACGGCCCGGGTGGCGGCCAGGGTCTTGGCGGCCGCCAGTTCCGTGCTGATCCCAAGGAGTCCCAGCCCTTCCTCCCGCGCTCTGCCCGATTCGAGTCCCAGCGGATCGGCCACGGCCGTGCCGAGCATTTGCAGGCCGGCGCAGATCCCCACGACTTCCGTCGTCCCTTCTCCGGCCAGAGCGGTGATCGCCGCGGCCAGCCCCGTTTCGCCAAGCCAGGCCAGATCGGCCAGGGTGTTCTTGCTGCCGGGCAGGATCACGGCGTCCGGCCGTCCCAGCTCGCTTGCGCCGCGCACCCGGCGGAGGTGGACGTCCGGTTCCACGGCCAGGGCGTCCAGGTCGGTGAAGTTGGACACGCGCGGCAAATCCACGACCGCGATGTCGAGGCGGTCGGGATCGTCCGGCGGCGCGGTCGGGAGCGTCCCCCCGTCCTTGAAGGTGACGGAATCCTCTTCCGGCAGGCCGAGGTTCTCGATCCAGGGCACGACGCCGACGACATCCCTGCCCGTGGCCCGGCGCAAAAAGGTGTTGGCCGGGGCGAGCAGCGACGGGTCGCCCCGGAAGCGGTTGAGCAGGTAGCCGACCACCCGGGCGCGGTCCGCTTCGGCCAGGCACTCCATGGTGCCGAGCAGCGCCGCGTAGGCCCCGCCCCGGTCGATGTCCGCCGCGAGCAGGACCTTCGCCCCGGCATGGGCGGCCATGGCCATGTTGACCATGTCGTGGGCCTGCAGATTCACTTCGGCCGGGCTGCCGGCCCCCTCCAGCACCATCACGTCCACATCCGCGGCAAGCGCGTCGTAGGCGTCCCTGGCCGCGGCGAAGGCCTGGGGCTTATACTTGATGTATTCGCCCACTCGCATGACGCCGACGGGCTTGCCAAGGACAATGACCTGGGAACCGACGTCGGAGGTGGGCTTTAAGAGCACCGGGTTCATGCGTACGTCCGGGGCAAGGCGGCAGGCCCTGGCCTGGACGATCTGGGCCCGGCCCATCTCCAGCCCGTCGGCAGTGACCCCGGAATTGAGCGACATGTTCTGGGACTTGAACGGAGCGACCCGCAGTCCCCGGCGGGCAAGTAGCCGGCACAACCCGGCGCAGAGCACGGATTTGCCGGCATTGGAGGCCGTTCCCTGGATCATCAGCGCCGGCGTCCTGCGCCTGGGGGCGAAGGACGGGGCCAGGGGGGAATCGAGCACCCCGGCCAGGGCGGCCAGGATGCGGTCGGTTTCGTCCTCCCGGCGCACGGCCACCCGGATGAAGCGGTCGGACAGGGCATGAAAGTTGGCGCAGTCGCGAAGCGCCACGCCGTGCCCGGCCAAAACCCGGCGGCAGACCTCGCCCGAGGGGGACGCTTCGGCCGGCAGCCGGGCCAGCAGGAAATTGGCCGCGCCGGGCAGGACCGAAAAGCCGAGCTTCGTGAGTCCGTCGGCAAGGCGCCCGCGCAGGCCGGGCAGGGCCTGCCGGGTCGCTTCCAGGTAGCCGGTATCGGCCAGTCCCCGCGCGCCCACGGCCTGGGCCAGGGTGTTGACCGACCAGGGCGGCAGCTTGCTGCGTACCCAGCCGGCCAGGTCGGGGCTGGCGGCGAGGAGCCCCAGGCGCAGTCCGGGGATGGCGAAGGATTTGGTCAGCGACAGCAGCACGGCCACGTTGTACGGCCGGTCCGCGCCGGCAAGCGAGGCAAAGCCGGGCACGAAGTCGGCGAAGGCTTCGTCCACCAGGAACAGGCACTGGGGATGGCGCGAGGCCATGTCCACGATGTCCGGGGCGGGGATGACCTTTCCGGTGGGGTTGCCGGGGCTGCCGAGGATGACCAGGGAGGGCGAGCGCAACACGCCTTCCATCCGGTCGAGGTGGACGGCGAAGTCGTCGAATTCCACGGCCGGCACCCGGCGGATGTCCATGCCGGACTTGTGGGCGGCCGTGGCGTAGTCGGCGTAGCAGGGCGTGGGGATCACGGCCCGGGCCAGGCCGGTCGCGCGGGGCAGGGCGTAGAGGATCTCGCTCGTGCCGCCGCCGGCCACGAAATGGGAGGCCGGCGCGCCGTAGCGTTCGCAGGCCGCCGCGATGAGCTCGGTCGCGTCCGGGTCCGGGTAATGGACAAGCTCGCCCGTGGCGGCGCTTATGACCTGGCGCAGCCAGGGCGGCGGGCCGAGCGGATTGATGCTGGCCGAGGCGTCGAGGATGTCGGCCGGATTGCGCCCGGCGGCCTCGGCCAGGGCGCGGAGGTTGCCGCCGTGGGGAAAGGACTCGCTCATCGGGCCACCTTGTGGGGCAACACCAGCACCAGATACCAGCCTGTGGTGTTGAGTCGCGCGGCCAGCACCGTGTCCTTGGCCCTGGAGAGTTCGATGGGCCATTGGCGTTGCGTTTCGGCCCGCTCGATGACCGCTTCGGCCGCGTCGTTGAGCCCGCGCTCGGGGCTTTCCACGTTTTTCTCCTTGCCAAGGGCCGCCAGCCCCCGGTCGGCCCGGAAGTAGACCACCGCGTCGCCGGCCTTGGCGTTCTCGGAGACGATGCAATCCGCCACCTTGGGGTCGCTTGCCGCGATGGCCTTGCCGCGCCGGTTCATGAGGATGGCCTGGGCGCCGGGAATGGCGGCCAGATCGGCCATGACGTCCTTGGACAACTGGGCCAGGGTCACGTCGCGCGAAGCCACGCCGAGCAGCCTGTCGCCGTCGTAGATCGGACACGAGGCTGTGACCATCATGCCGGCCCCGGCCAGATCGAGGTAGGGCGATTCCCAGCCGCAGGCCTTCTTCTCGAAATCGGCGGCCGTGTAGAAGCCTTTCCGGGTGGGCTGGTAGTTTTCCAGGGCGCGGGAGAGGGGCAGGTAGGGGTAGATGGCGAAGTTCTGGCCGGGCGTTGTCAGGTAGACCCAGGAAAAGGGCAGGGCGTCATGGGCGGCGGCCATGGCCGGGGCCAGTCTGGCCATGGCCGCAAGGGTTCGGAAGGTCTCGTCGGTGAAGTTTTCCCCGTCGTAGAACAGCAGGGCCTGGCAGGGGGCCATGGCTTGCGGATCGGCTCCGCACGGCCCTGTGACGTCGCGAAAGGCCACCACGCCGTCCTTGACGGCATAGCTTTGCAGGAATTTGGCCCGCAGTTCCGGCGGCGGGGCCGGGGTGTCGCGCCACACGGCGGCATAGGCAGCGCCAAGGGCCCTGGCACTGCCGGCAACGGCCGCAAGCTGGCTGTCGAGCCGGCCGGCGGCCTCCAGGATCACGGCCCTGGCCAGGGGCTTGGTGTCGGCCGCCCGGGCGGGCAGGGCGGCCAGCAGGACGACAAGTATCCAGACGGGGAAAAGACCCATGGCAGGGCGCATAGGGCAGCCTCCGGTTTGGGGCGCGTCATTTTTGGACGATCAGATGCCAGAATACGGAAAAAAGGCCGATGATGATACCGACCACGGCCACGGTGAAAATGATGTCCGGGGTGACGGAAAAGGTCTTGGCCCCCTTGTTGATGCAACGCCGGATGTACCAGAAACGCCAGGTGGCCACGACCATGACCAGCACGCCCACGGCGAAGGTGGAAAGGGTTATGGCCTCGGTGTGGAAGTGTTTCTGGGCCATGCCGGCGAACATGGGCACGTTTTGGATCTGCCGGATGAAGAAGTCGAAGCGCTCGATGACGAAGCTGAAGCCGAAAAGGGCCAACCCCGTGCGGCACCAGGCCAGGAAGGTGCGTTCGTTGGCCAGGTGGTTGCGCTGCCAGGCCAGAAGCACCTGGGGATTGTTGAGGTCGTAGGGCGGGGCGTCGTGGACCGTGTCGGCCTTGGGCGCGGATTCCGGCATGGAGTCTCCTTGGTTTGAGGCTGCCATCAGATAGCGCGGCCGGGGCGGCCGGTCAACGCGGGCACCGGCCTTGCCGGGGCGAAAAAAAGGGAGCCGGACGGATGTCCGGCCCCCTTGGCGGTAACGAAGTGGAAGCGGTCGGTCTAGTACATGCCGCCCATGCCGCCCATGCCGCCGCCGGGCATCGGGGGCATATCTTTCTTGGGCTCGGGCTTTTCGCAGATGGCCGCTTCGGTGGTCAGGAGCAGGCCGGCCACGGAGGAGGAGTTCTGCAGGGCGATGCGGGTGACCTTTTTGGGGTCGATGACGCCGGCCTTGATCAGGTCCTCGTACTCGCCGGTAGCGGCGTTGAAGCCGAAGCCTTCCTTGCCGTCACGCACCTTGGCCACGACGATGGAGCCCTCGAAGCCGGCATTTCCGGCGATCTGGCGCAGCGGCTCCTCGATGGCCCGCAGCACGATATCGATGCCGGCACGCTCGTCGTCGTCGGCCGGCTTGAGGTCGGGCAGGTTTTTCACGCAGCGCACGAGCGCAACGCCGCCGCCAGGCACGATGCCTTCCTCGACGGCCGCGCGGGTGGCGTTCAGGGCGTCTTCGACGCGGGCCTTCTTCTCTTTCATCTCGGTCTCGGTGGCCGCGCCGACATTGATGACAGCAACGCCGCCGACGATCTTGGCCAGGCGCTCCTGGAGCTTTTCCTTGTCGTAGCTGGAGGTGGTCTCATCGATCTGGGCGCGGATCTGCTTGACCCGGGCCTTGATCTTGTCGGCGTCGCCGGAGCCGTCGATGATGGTGGTGTTTTCCTTGTCGACGAGCACGCGCTTGGCCTTGCCGAGGTCGACCAGGGTGATGTTTTCCAGCTTGACGCCGAGGTCCTCGGAGACGGGCTGGCCGCCGGTCAGGATGGCGATGTCTTCCAGCATGGCCTTGCGGCGGTCGCCGAAGCCCGGGGCCTTGACGGCGCAAACCTGCAGGGTGCCGCGCAGCTTGTTGACGACCAGGGTGGCCAGCGCCTCACCCTCGATGTCCTCGGCCACGATCAGCAGGGGACGGGACATCTTGGCGACCTGCTCGAGAACGGGCAGCAGGTCCTTCATGGCGGCGATCTTCTTCTCGTTGATGAGGATCAGCGGCTCGTCGAGCTCGCAAACCATCCGCTCGGGATCGGTGACGAAGTAGGGGGAGAGATAGCCGCGGTCGAACTGCATGCCTTCGACGACGTCAAGGGTGGTTTCCATGCCCTTGGCTTCCTCGACGGTGATGACGCCTTCCTTGCCGACCTTGTTCATGGCCTCGGCGATGATGTTGCCGATGGTGGCGTCGGAGTTGGCGGAAATCGTGCCGACCTGGGCGATTTCCTTCTGGTCGCGGGTGGGCTTGGCCAGGGTCTCGAGCTCGGCGACGACGGAGGCGACCGCCTTGTCGATGCCGCGCTTGATGGCCATGGGATTGCGGCCGGCGGCCACGAGCTTGACGCCCTCGGTGAAAATGGCCTGGGCCAGGATGGTGGCGGTGGTGGTGCCGTCGCCGGCGATGTCGGAGGTCTTGGAAGCGACTTCCTTGACCATCTGGGCGCCCATGTTCTCGAACTTGTCCTCAAGCTCGACTTCCTTGGCCACGGTCACGCCGTCCTTGGTGATGATCGGGGAGCCGAAGGACTTCTCGATGACCACGTTGCGGCCCTTGGGTCCCAGGGTGACCTTTACGGCGTTGGCCAGCTTGTCAACACCGTGTTTCAGCTTTTCGCGCGCTTTGGAATCGAACAGAATCTCTTTGGCAGCCATGTATGCTCTCCTTCAATTAAGAATGGAAATTCGGAAGATGGGGATCAATCGGCCTTAGGCCTCGATGACGGCCAGGATGTCGTCCTCGCGCATCACGAGGAGCTCGTCGTCGTCGATCTTGATCTCGGTGCCGGCGTACTTGTTGAAAAGGACCAGATTGCCCTTTTCGACATGCATCTTCATGTGGGAGCCCTTGTCGTCGAGCTTGCCCGGACCGACGGCGATGACCTCGCCTTTCATGGGCTTTTCCTTGGCGGAGTCGGGGATGATGATGCCACCCTTCGTGACTTCCTCCTGTTCCAGCCGTTTGACAAGCACGCGATCGCCTAAGGGTTTGAGCTTCATACCTAATGACCTCCAGTAGTGTTTGGCAAGTTGGACCCGCCGCTGGCACTCGCTTGGTCCGAGTGCTAGCGGCGGGCGGAAATGTATCTAACCACATCACGGCGAAAGGCAAGGGGCGGGAGTGAAAAAAAACGAGTTGCGGGGCAAAAAAAGAGGTCGCCCCGTCCGTTGCAGCGCGCAACCCCGTCGCCGCCTTAAGGGGTTGGACTTCCTGGACGCGCACATGCAGTGAACCGCCGCGCCCGAGGCCCGACAAGGCAGGGGCCAAGGGAATTGTGATGGGAAGGCCCAAGCCTGTGTAGCCTGGGCTTTTTTTCTGGAAAAGGACCCTTGTGAAACAGATCACGCTGTTGCGCAGGGTGGCAATTTCTTATAAGACGCCTAAACTTGACGCTCTTCCTCATGGGGCCTAGAGTTTTTCCAAAGCAGGCGGCCGAAATGCTTGTGGATAGCTTAAGCCTCGCGGCGGGGGCTGAGCGTTAAGTCCATGGCGGTCCCTAAACTTTTTTCCGAGGTGCCTATGCTCGACACGTTGGTGTTTGCGACGGTGCTGCTGCCATTTTTGGTCGCAGCCATGTTGCTCGTTTTGCGTGAGCAAAACGTGCGCAAGGTCATCCTGGTGGTTATGGGGGGGGTGCTCATCCTCGCCTCCGTGGCCATGCTGCGCGGCGGAGCATTCATCCTGTCGCCGGCCCCACTGTATGACTCCCTCGTCACTCTTGGCGACTTCGTCATACTCTTCGTGGTGCTGTTTGTGGGTCTCAAACGCAAGAACCAGATCATCATCTGGCTCACCGCCGCCCAGATCGTCGGGCTTTTCTGGCTCGACTTCTTCATGGTCCACGGCCATGGGAAGACGCCGGCCTTTTTCGCCGACGACCTGAGCCTGATCATGGTGTGCATCGTCTCCATCATCGGCTCGCTGATCGCCATCTACGGCATCGGCTATATGAAGGAGCACGAGGAGCACCTGCATCTGGCCAAGTCCAGGCAGCCGCGGTTTTTCTTCTTCATCGTGCTGTTCCTGGGCGCCATGAACGGCCTGGTTTTGGCCAACAACCTGCTGTGGATGTACTTCTTCTGGGAGTGCACCACCCTGTGTTCGTTCATGCTCATCGGCCATGACGACACCGAGATCGCCCGCAAGAACGCCGAGCGTGCCCTGTGGATGAACGTGCTCGGCGGCGCGGCCTTCCTCTTCGCGCTCATCGTCTTGCAGCAGACCACCGGCACCCTGTCGCTCCAGGACCTCCTGGCCCGCGGGCCGGAACTGGCCGTGGCCGGCGGCGCCATCCTGGTGCCCATGTTCCTGCTGGTCTTCGCCGGCATGACCAAGGCCGCCCAGGCCCCGTTCCAGAGCTGGCTGACCGGCGCCATGGTCGCCCCGACCCCGGTTTCGGCGTTGCTGCACTCCTCGACCATGGTCAAGGCCGGCGTGTACCTCATCGTGCGCCTGGCCCCGATCTACGTCGGAACCTACTTGAGCAACTTCATCGCGCTCTTTGGCGCGGTGGTCTTCCTGGGCATGGCCGCCCTGGCCGTCGGCCAATCCAACGGCAAAAAGATCCTGGCCTATTCGACGATCTCCAACCTGGGGCTGATCATCGCCTGCGCCGGCATCAACACCCCGGCGGCCATCACCGCCGCCATCCTGCTCATCATCTTCCACGCCATCTCCAAGGCACTGCTCTTTTTGTGCGTGGGCACGGTGGAGCAGAAGATCGGTTCGCGCGACATCGAGGATATGCGCGGGCTCTATGGCGTCATGCCCCGCACGACGCTGATCATGATCCTGGCCATCGCGACCCTGATGCTGCCGCCTTTCGGCATGCTCATGGCCAAGTGGATGGCCATCGAGTCCGCCACGGGCCAGTTCCTGATCATGATCATGCTGGTTCTGGGCTCGGCGCTCACCGTGCTCTTCTGGGCCCGCTGGGCCGGCACCATGCTGTCCGTGCCCTTCGGCCGGCCCAAGCCCGAGGTCCAGCTTCCCTCCGTGCGCCTGCCGCTTGTCATCCTGGCCGCCATGGCCCTCGGGGCGAGCCTTCTCTCCCCGCTGATCTACACCGGCCTGGTGGTGCCGGTGGTGGCCATGTACTACCATGACGTGGCCTACGTCGTGCATCTGGGCAACCTGGATTCGCCAACGGGCGTGTTCATCATCTATCCGCTGTTTATCCTTCTTGGCCTGGGCCTCTACTTCGCCGTCAAGCAGGCGCGCAAGGTGACCGCTGCCGAGGTCGCGGCGCCCTACATGTGCGGCGAGCAGATCAAGATCGACGGCAAGCCCGGCTTCCTCGGCCCCCTGGGCCTACCCGTGGCCGCCACCGCCAGCAACTACTACCTTGACCAGTTCTTCGGCGAGGCCGTGCTGTCCAAGTGGATCAACGTGGTCGCACTGGCCGTGCTCGTGATCATGCTTTTCGGAGGCGCCCTGTGATCATCAAAATCATCATCGCTCTTGCGGCCCTTGTTCTGGCTCCCATCGCCGGCGCGTTGATCTCCGGCGTGGACCGGCGCGTCACCGCCTGGCTGCAGTCCCGGTACGGGCCTCCCATCCTCCAGCCGCTCTATGACGTGTTCAAACTGCTCGGCAAGGAGCCCATGGTCACCAACACCTGGCAGGTCATCTGCGCCTACGTCTACGTGGCCGGCGCGGCCCTGTCCGTGATGCTGCTCTTTATGGGCTCCGATCTGCTGCTCATCTTCTTCGTCCTGACGGTCGGCGCGGTGTTCCTGGTCATGGGCGCGCTTGCCTCCCCCTCGCCCTACAGCCAGGTGGGCGGCCAGCGCGAGCTGCTCCAGATGCTGGCCTACGAGCCGCTGCTGATCCTCGTCTTCGCGGCCATCGCCATGGTCACCGGCAGCTTCAAGGTCAGCGCCGTGTTCGCCCTCGACCATCCCCTGCTCTATGACATCCCGCTGATGTTTATTGTGCTGGGCTATGCGCTCACCATCAAGCTGCGCAAATCGCCCTTCGACATCTCGGCCTGCCATCACGCCCACCAGGAACTGGTGCGCGGCGTGTACACCGAGTACTCCGGCCCCTATCTGGCCATGATTGAAATCGCCCACTGGTACGAAGTGATCCTGATTCTCGGACTGTGCGCGCTTTTTTGGTCGACGAGCGTCGTCGGCATGATCATCCTGGTGGCTCTGACCTATCTGGCCGAGATCATCGTGGACAACGTCACGGCCCGCCTGACCTGGCGCTGGATGCTCAAGTCCGCCGTGGGCGTGGGCGTGGTCCTGACCGTGATCAACATGCTGTGGCTTTACGCCCAATAAACACGACCCATCAGCAAAGAGAGCGCATCCATGTTCGGCAACATGATCAATAAAGGACGCATCAAGTCCCCGTGGGTGGTCCACTTCGACTGCGGCAGCTGCAACGGCTGCGACATCGAAACGCTGGCCTGTCTGACGCCCCTGTACGATATCGAACGCTTCGGCATCATAAACGTCGGCAACCCCAAGCACGCCGACGTGCTGCTGGTGACCGGCACCGTCAACCAACGCAACAAGCACGTGCTTCAAAACATCTACGACCAGATGCCCGGACCCAAGGCCGTCATCGCCATCGGCGCCTGCGGCTGTACGGGCGGCGTGTTCCGCGAGGCCTACAACGTGGTCGGCGGCGTGGACAAGGTCATCCCGGTGGACGTCTACGTCCCGGGCTGCCCGGCCCGCCCCGAGGCCATCATCGACGGCGTCGTGGCCGCGTTGGAGAAGGTCAAGAACATGCTCGGCATGACCGCGTAAGGCGCTGTTCGAACGATGCAACCGGGGCGTGCGATCGCCCCGTATCCGAGGATACGACCGTGCTGGAAACCATACCCGTTACCTGTGACGCCGTGCGGGGCGTCGCCAAGGAATGCTTCGACGACGGCTGGCGGTTCGTCACCATGTCCGCCGTGCAGACCGGCGACGACAGCTTCGACATCATCTATCACTACGACAAGGACCTGGTAATGAAGCATTACCGGCTGTCCATCCCGAAAGGCACCGTGGTTCCGAGTGTCTCGCCGGTCTACTTCTGCGCCTTGCTCGTGGAAAACGAGATCCGCGACCAGTTCGGCATCTGCTTCAGCGACATCGCGCTCGATTTCGGTGGAGCCCTGTACCTTGAAAAAGAAGTGCGCGCCATGCCCTTTTGCAAGGTCAGCGTGGCTCAAAAACAGAGCTAAAGAGGGAATCCTATGGCCCGTACCATACTGCCTTTCGGACCGCAGCATCCGGTTTTGCCGGAACCCCTGCACTTGAAGCTCACCATCGAGGACGAGACCGTGGTCGAGGCCCTGCCGACCCTGGGCTACGTCCACCGCGGCCTGGAAAAGCTGTGCGAGATCCGTGATTTCAACCAGATGATCCAGATCGTCGAGCGCGTGTGCGGCATCTGCTCCTGCCTGCACGCCGTGTGCTATTGTGAAGGAATCGAGAAGATCATGGGCATCGAGGTGCCGCGTCGCGCCAAATACCTGCGCACCATCTGGGGCGAGCTGCATCGGATGCACTCCCACCTGCTGTGGCTTGGCCTTTTCGCCGACGCCTTCGGCTTCGAGAGCCTTTTCATGCAGTTCTGGCGCGTTCGCGAGCGCATCATGGACATCATGGAGGCCACCTGCGGCAACCGCGTGGTGGTTTCGGTCAATGTCATCGGCGGCACGCGCCGCGACCTCAGCCCCGAGCAGTGCCAGTGGATCGAACAGCAGCTGGCCATCTCCGAAAAGGAGCTCAAGCAGCTGACGAGCACCATCTTAAACGACTACACCGTGAAAAAGCGTACCGTGGGCAAGGGCGTGCTGACCAAGGAGCAGGCCTATCAACTCGGCGCGGCCGGCCCGACCCTGCGCGGTTCGGGCTGGGCCCAGGACGCCCGGCAGACCGGTTACGCCGCCTTTGACGAGCTCGGCTTCGACCCCATCGTCGAATACGACGGCGACTCCTACGCCCGCTCGGCCGTGCGCTTCCGGGAGACGCTCCAGTCCATCGACATCGTGCGCCTGGCCATCGCCCGCATGCCCGCCGGCGAGACCGCGACCAACATCGAAGGCGCTATGGACGACGATACGCCGCAGCCCGTCTCCGGCGAACGCGGCGACATGATGCAGGCCTACAAACGCGACAAGCGCCGTCGCACCGTGGCCGCGCCGCCGCCAAACCTCGACCTCCCCAGCGGACTGGTGTCCGTCAAGGTCAAGGGCAAGCCCGACGGCGAGGCCGTCACCCGCGTGGAACAGCCGCGCGGCGAACTGCTGTACTACCTCAAGGCCAATGGTTCCAAATACATGGACCGTGTGCGCATCCGCACTCCGACGTTCGCCAACATCCCGCCGCTTCTGGCCATGCTGCCGGGGTGCGAACTGGCCGACGTGCCGGTCATCGTGCTGTCCATCGACCCCTGCATCAGCTGCACCGAACGGTAAAAAAGGAGCGCGTTCCATGTTCAACATGACCAAAAACGTTGTCGCCAACCTGCTGACCAAAAGCTCCACGCGACTGTATCCGTTTACCGTGCGGGGCCATTTCGAGGGGTTCCGCGGCACCCTCGTCAACAACATCGACGAGTGCATCTTCTGCCGCACCTGCATGATCAAGTGCCCGTCCCAGTGCATCACCGTGGACAACAAGGCCGGGACCTGGGCCTGTGATCCCATGGCCTGCATCTACTGCGGCATCTGCGTGGACGTTTGCCCCACAAGCTGCCTGTCCATGACCAAGGAGCATCGTCCCGTGACCACCGAGCACGAGACGATCTTCCTGCAGGGCGTGCCCAAGAAAAAGAAAAAGGAAGAGGCCGCGACCGAATAGCGGCAACCGCCTGATCACAAGCGTAAACGCCCGCCATCGGTTTCCCGATGGCGGGCGTTTGTCATTTCCTCGAAAGCCCGCTATGCGGCGGCATGCTTAACGACAGAGCTCCATGGGGGGCGAGGCGTTTGATTTCCTTGGCCGGTTCTCTCGTCTTTTGCCTGTGCCTGAGTTCGCATTTTGCCATCCTCCTTTATTGGGCTTTCACCGGTTCCCACCCTGCCGTCCGGGTCGAGCCGCGCGGCTATGCCAATGTCCTTGGCGATATGGAGCCCCGGCTTCGGGTGACGGAGCGTGAAATCGCGGGACTGCCCTACACGGTGACCACCAATGCCCAGGGATTTCGGGGGCAGGAATCGGTCACGGCCGTCAAGCCGGCCGGTGCCTTGCGCGTGCTGTGCCTGGGGGACTCGTTTACCTACGGCGTCGGCGTCGACGACGCCGCAACGTATCCCGCGATTCTCGAGGCCTTGTTGCGGCGGCGATTGCCCCGGCGCAACGTCCAGGTCGTAAACGCCGGGGTGCCATTTTACGACATCTTCGATGAACTGTCGTATTTCCGCGAAAAAGGTTCGAAGCTCAGGCCAGACATCGTGGTTGTCCAGTTTTTCATCAACGATCTTGAAGCAATGGCCGGCTCGTTTTTCCGCGAGGATCTGCTGGTCCGCCAGGGCGGCCGGTACAATCCGTTGGAGCAGGCAACCGGGCGTGAGGCCGTGGAGCGCGGCCTCAACAGGTGGTTCAAGCGAAACTTCACGGAGGTGGCGCGGTTCATCCAAAGCGGCCTTCCTCCCTCGGGCCCCTCGCGAGCCGAAACGGGACAATTCGTCGCGTACCACGTGCGTCCGACCGACGCGGAACTCGCCTTGATCGGGAATCGTCGCCGCCTGCTGACGGCCGATCCCGTTATTGCCCGTTCACGGCTGTGGGATAATTATCGCCGAGGGCTCCTGGCCCTGCGCGATGCGGTCGAGGCCACGGGCGCCCGGTTTCTTTTCGTCCTGGCCCCGGATGCGGCCCAGGTCCGGGAGGACCTCGATCAGCCGGCATTGGCCCTGGTGCCGTTTTGTCGGGAAAACGGCATCCCTGTCATCGATATGGCCCGTCAACTGCGCGCCATGTCCGGGGAGGCGGTCGATCGTTATTACCTCCTGCCGCGAAACGGGCATCTCAATGCCGGCGGCAACACCGTGATGGCCACGGCCGTGGCCAAAGCCATCCAGGTGACGCGATCCGCCGATGGTCCGGACGTGACGATCTCCTCGGCGCAGCAGGCGTTTGATTACGCCGATCCGGTCCGTCTGCGCCTGAAGTTCGGTCCCCAGGGCGTTCTGCCGGCTCAAAACGGCCCTGTGCATATCACTGCCGCGCGTTGTGACAACCTCGTGCCCTGGACCATCGATATCGGACATGGCCGCAACCGGATAACCGGCCTGCAACCGGACGTCATGCGCCGTCCCAACGGCACACTCCTCCTGCGGGTGGAATCGGAAAAGCCCCTGGCGCAAGTGTCCGTGACGTTTTTTCGAAAACTCGCGCCACCGGTCAATGGGTACGTCCAGCTTTCCTGGTCGCGTCGCGACGCCGGCTACACCACGCTGCAATTCGCTTCGGAAAAGGATGTGGCCGCGCCTGAATCTTTTGAGACGAGCCGATTGGCTGAAATCGATTTGCGGGAAAAACCCGCGCGCGAGGTCTATCTTAAGTTGGACCTGCGTAACGAAGCGCGGATATTCGCGGAATCCCTCGACCCGCCGTGGCGGCGCTTCGAGGTCGTCTGCTATCCGGCCGGGGATTCTTCTTCGGAGACGGTCAGCCGCGCAGCCACAGATAGGCGCGCGTCGCCAACCGGTCGAGCACCAACGCCGGATTGACCGGCGTCGGCGAAAGCACCAACGCTTCCTGGCATTCCGAGAGCAGCAGGTCCAGCCGGCGGGGAATGTCCGGGTCCCGGCAGCCGGACAGCAGATCGGCCAGGTCCGTGTCGGCGCGTCCGGAAAAAAACGCCGCCAGCTCCCGCGAAAGCTCCGTGACCACCCGCTCGGCGCAAAGCCGCGACGGCCGTCCCTTGTTCGCCGGAAACCAGCCCCGGCCGCTACGCCAGAACCCATGGAGCGCATCCAGAAGCGGCCACGGGTCGTCCTCACCGCCGGCCGGCAAGGGCACGGCCGTGTCCGGCCAGGCCAACGTCAGCGTGAACGACCGTGACACCAGCGTCAGAAACAGCCGCTCGCGCTGGGGCGTCAGCAGCACGAACACATTGCCCGGGCGCGGCTCCTCCATGGCCTTTAAAAGCGCATTGGCCGCCTCCTCGGTGAGTCCTTGCGCCTCGGCCAGGATGATCACACGCCTGCCCGGTCCGCGCGGCGGCTCGCCTACCAGCCGGCGCACCTCGCGCATGGCGTCCACCTTGATCGTCTCGGCCGCGCCGTCGAAATACTGTAAATCCAAAAAAACCTTGTCCAGGATCTGCCGGCAGGTGGCGCAAACCCCGCACGGCGGCAGGGCCGCCTCGCAGTTGAGCCGCGCCGCCAGGTAGAGCGCCACGGCCGCCCGCTCCCCGGCCGAACCGCCCTCGAGGATCACCGCCTGGGGCATGGCCCGCGCCAGGGCGTCGACGCCGACCAGCACGTGGGCTTGGCGCTCGGTGACGCCGAAGGCGGATGCGGATGTGGGTATGGACATGGTGGGATGTCATGGCGGGCGGGGGCTTTTCCCCGCCCGCCGGGGCGGCGCTTCGCCTACCCTCTGATGATCGTCTGCCGGCGGTCGGGGCCGACGGAGATGATGGAACAGGTGGTTTTGAGCGACTGTTCGATGCGCGACACGTATTCGCGGGCGGCCAGGGGCAGGTCTTCCCAGGCGGTGATGCCGGAGATGTCCTCTTCCCAGCCGGGCATGGTTTCGTATATCGGCTCCACGTGTTCGAGGGCGCCTTCTTCCTGGGGCGGATACTCGTGGATTTTGCCTTTGTAGCGGTAGCCGATGCAGAGTTTGACTTCGTAGAGGCCGCTTAGGACGTCGAGCTTGGTCAGCGCGATGTCGGTGGGGCCGGACAGGCGGGCGGATTCGCGCAACAGCGCCAGGTCCAGCCAGCCGCAGCGGCGCTTGCGCCCGGTGGTGGCCCCGTATTCGCCGCCTTTTTCCTGGAGGTAGTCGCCGATGGTGCCGAAGAGCTCGGTGGGGAAGGGGCCGGAGCCCACGCGGGTGGTGTAGGCTTTGACCACGGCCACGACGCGGCCGAGGACGGCGGTCGAGCAGCCGCTGCCGGCGGCGGCCTGTCCGGCCACGGTATTGGACGAGGTGACGAAGGGGTAGGTGCCGTGGTCGATGTCCAGGTGGGTGCCCTGCGCGCCTTCGAAGAGCACGTCGCCGCCGGCGGCCAGGGTCTTCTGGATGACCGTGGACACGTCGCCGAGGTAAGGCAGCAGGCGCCCCGCCACCGGGGCCAGTCCTTCGGCCACCACGCCGGGGTCCAGGGCGGGCATGTCGTAGAGCTTGGTGAAAAGCGTGTTTTTTTCGATCAGGGCCTGGGCGATCTTTTTGGCCAGCAGTTCCGGGTCGGCGAAGTCGCCGGCGCGGATGCCGATGCGGGCCATCTTGTCCTCGTAGCAGGGGCCGATGCCGCGGCCGGTGGTGCCGATCTTGCTCCCGGCGCGAAGGGTTTCGCGCGCGCCGTCGAGCAGCCGGTGGTAGGGCATGATGATCTGGGTCTTTTTGGAGATGACCAGTCGCTCGGGGGTGACGTGCACGCCTTTTTCGCCCAGGGTGTCCATTTCGCGGCACAGCACCTCGGGGTCCAGCACCACGCCGTTGCCGATGAGGCAGACGGTGCCGGGATGGAGGATGCCCGAGGGCATGAGATGGACGATGGTTTTCTCGCCGCCGACGACCAAGGTGTGGCCGGCGTTGTTGCCGCCCTGGAAGCGGACTACGGCCTTGGCGGATTCGGTGAGCAGGTCGACGATCTTGCCCTTGCCCTCGTCTCCCCACTGCGCGCCGTGAATGACGATGCCCCGGCCGGTGCCGGAGGCCTGCTGGTTGCGCTGCTCGGCCATATCCTTAAGACTCCCCTGCATCCTTGGGTCGAAATTCCAGAACCTTGCCCCGGCGCGGCTTGGCGGCGGGCGTCGTGTCCGTCTGCGGCGTCGCGGCGGGAGCGCCGGGCGTGGCGACGGTGGGCACGGCCTCGGCCGTGGCCGGCTCGGGCTGGTGCCCGGGCTGGCGGCCTTCGGCCCAATGATGGTTGAATAGCTGGTTTTTGAAACGCATCCCCTGGATCATGGCCAGGACCAGGACCGACTCTTCCCAACGCTGCGACGGTTCGAAGTGGCTCACCGCCTCGGCGTATTTGTCCCAAAGGGCCATGAGCGAGGCCTCGTCGAAAGCGCGAAGCTGCCGGGCCAATTTCAAGAGAACCTGTTCCACGATCGTACCTCTAACCCCGAAATGCGGCCGCCCTTACCGGGCGGACAGGCCTTCGTAGCAGAATTGGCCGGGCCTTCCAAATGCAATTTGCCGCCGCTTCCCGGCTGTGCTAGGCATGCGCTCGCAGATAACGCGCAAGGAGCGGCCACGATATGAGCGACTTGAAGAAAATGTACACCACCATGGTGGAGGACCCTTTTCCGGCCGAACTGGTCATTCGCCTGGGCGATGCCGAACTGACTTTCGCCAAAAGGACCTGGACCATCGACGGCCAGGAAAAGGGCCTGCGTTACGGGGAAAATCCCGATCAGCCGGCCGCCCTCTACGCACCGACCGAGGGTCGGCTGACCCTTGGCGGCGTGACCTTCCGGGGCCCCGGCGACGGGCTCGTCTGCGCCGCCACCGAAGAGCACCTGCTGCAATCGGGCAAACATCCCGGCAAGACCAACCTGACCGACGTGGACAACGGGGTCAACATCCTTCAGTACCTGACCCGAAAGCCCGCCGCCGTCATCTTAAAGCACAATAATCCCTGCGGGGCGGCCTGGTCCGACGACGGACTGTGCCCGGCTTTCGAGGCCGCCTTCCACGCGGACCGCATCGCCGCTTTCGGCGGGGCCATCGTGGTCAACCGCACCCTCGATGTGGCCACGGCGGAAAAAATCAACGCCGTCTATTTCGAAGTGGTGGCCGCTCCGGACTACGAGCCCAAGGCGTTGGAAATACTCAAGTCCAAAAAGAACCTGCGCATCTTCAAGCTGCCCGGTCTGGCCCAGCTGGAAAAGCTTGTGGGCCAGCCGTTTCTCGACGTCAAATGCCTGGCCGACGGCGGCATGGTGCTTCAGTTCTCCTTCCGCAACCGCATCCTTGCCGCCGGGGACTTCCTGCCGGCCACGGCGACCGACAAGGCCGGCACCACCGTCACCGCCCGGGCCCCGAGCCCGGCCGAGGCCGAAGACCTGCTTTTCGCCTGGGCCGTGGAGTCCGGTGTGACCTCCAATTCCGTCATCTTCGTCAAAAACGGCGCGACGGTGGGCATCGGCACCGGCGAGCAGGACCGCGTCGGCGTGGTGGAAATCACCATTCACAAGGCCAAGACCAAGTACGCCGACGGACTGGCCTTCGCCGCCTGCAAAATGTCGCTCTACGAGTTGAAGCTCAAGGCCAAGACCGATCCCGAGGCGGCCAAACTTCTCGAGGATATCGAAAAGCGCACCGAAGCCACGAATGGTGGGCTTATCGGCTCGGTGCTGGTGTCCGACGGCTTTTTCCCCTTCCGCGACGGCGTGGACCTGTGCATCGGCGCGGGCGTGACCGCCATCGCCCAGCCCGGCGGCTCCATCCGCGACCCCGAAGTCGTCGCCGCCTGCAACGAGGCCTCGCCGCAAGTGGCCATGGTTTTCACCGGCCAGCGGTCGTTTCGGCACTAGCGGCGGGAGCCGGGAGCCGCGAGCCGCGAGCCGGGGCGCTGCCCCGGACCCTGCCAGGGCGCTGCCCTGGACCCGCCGGGAGGCCACGGGCCCCCCGGACCCCCCGATTCGGCTTTGGCGAAGCGGGTGTGCGGCAGGGAAGCGGAGGCTCGAACGTTTGTCGCCGCAATCGGCCCGGCGGCACGAGGGGCTAAAGCCCCTCGACGCCGGACGCGATTGCGGCGACAACCACGCCGGCGGCGAAGCGCCGCATGGAAGAAACGCGCGGAGAGGGTCTCATCGTTTATTAAGAGTTTTTGGGGAGGGTGGGGGTCCGGGGGAGGGA
>NZ_JBLODY010000076.1:0-19044 GCF_047785625.1 Solidesulfovibrio sp. C21 | reverse complement strand
GGGGGAAACCTTTCTTCAGAAAGGTTTCCCCCCGGTCTCTTTAACCCCGGCCTCGCTTTTGGGGCAGGAAGCGCGCAGGTGGCACACGGCGCAGCCCCCGGCGTAGGGATCGTGGGTCATGACGGCGTATTGGACGCTGACGCTGCCGGCATCGTTCCAGACCAGACCCAGCCGCTCCAGGCGACGTTTGAGATCGCGGTCGGGCGTAGGCAGCGGCGCGCAGAAACCGGCCTCGATTTCCGGCACGCATTGCGCCGCCGCTCCCATGACCATGGACACGGCCAAGTTGTGCAGGGCGAAGCCTTCCGACGGCGAACGCGTCCAGGCTTCCTCGACCAGGCCCTCGGCCACGGGCTCCAGGAAAAAAAGCACCACTCCCCGACGCGCGCCGGGAGCCGAGAACCGGTAGCCTTTCAGGTGCTCTTTGAAAGCGTCCCAATGCTCAAGGCACAGGTCGCACTGCGCCTGCTCCACCTTGGCCGCCCCGGAAACCTTGAGAAACAAAAAAAGATCGAACTCCGGATTGGGATCGAGCTTTTCCATGTTGATCTTGCCCAAACTCTCCTCCCCTATCGAATTCGCCCGGATGTAGCCCAGCGAGGCCGCAACCTCAAGACCTGACCGGGCAAAAGCCAGTCGCGTAGTGTCATTGCAACCATCTCCGGCAAGGCACCCCTCTTGCTTTCGCAGTTATTTTGTTCTAACATGTGACGCGAAGTTATCTCTTCCGCCTGGATGTTGTTTCGCCAGGGCGGCTTCGTTCCCGCAGAAATTCCACCGTGAACAGGCCTGCCAAGCCTACGGAAGTCGCAGGTTGTTTGGCGCACCCGCGCAATGCCACTTGACAACGCCAGGAGAAACCATGCGCTCAAAAATACGCCTCTCGACGAAGCTCGTCCTTTCTTTCGGTTTACTGATAGTATTGCTCATTTTTAGCAATGTCACGGCCATATATCTCCTGTCGAACACAAACTCCAATATCATAGACCTTTCGCAAAACTGGCTTCCAAGTGTGGATGCCCTCGCGAATATCAAAAATTCGATTGATACTTCATACCGTATGGAATTGATGCATATCCTTTCCACCGACAAAGCCAGCATAGAAAAATACGACTTAATGATAGCTTCCGTTGACAAAGAGACAAACGACCAGATCTCAACATACGAAAAGCTCATCAGTTCAGACCACGAGCGCAACATCTTCAATCAATTTCAAAAGGATTTTGCCCAGTATAAAACAGTAGCCACACGTCTTCTTGACCTTTCGCGCCAAAATGAAAACGAAAAAGCCAAAGCGTTGGCCGAAGGGGAGTCGAAAGAGTCCTTTACCAACGTGACCGAAGAGTTGGGCAAACTTATCCAGATCAATAAGGAAGGCGCCAAGACTTCGGCCATCGCCGGCAACACGGCTTACAACCAGGGCCGCACCATGCTCATCATACTTGCGATCGCCTCCACGCTGATCGGCTTGGCCGTGTGCGCCGTGATCATACGCGGTGTTTCGCGTCAGCTCGGCGAGGACCCGGCCTATCTGCATGAAGTGGCCAGTCGCATCGCGGCCGGCGAGATGGACATTCGCTTCAAGGACCACACGGGCGACGGCGGGGTGTTCGCCGTGCTCAAGCAGATGGTGGAGAACCTGAAGCTGAAAATCGCGGAAGCGGACGGAAAGACGGCCGAAGCGGCCGAGGAAGCGAAAAAGGCCCATCAAGCCACCGAAGCCGCCGACAAGGCCCGTCTCGAAGCCGAAAACGCCAAGGCCGAAGGCATGTTGCAGGCGGCCCAGCGTCTGTCCTCCGTGGTCGATATCCTGTCCTCGGCCTCGCAACAGCTTTCGGCCCAGGTCGAGCAATCCAGCCAGGGCGCGGAAGACCAGTCGCGACGGCTGGGCGAGACGGCCACGGCCATGGAGGAAATGAACGCCACGGTGCTGGAAGTGGCCAAAAACGCCTCCCAGGCGGCGGAGACCTCGGCCCAGGCCCGGGGCAAGGCCGAGGAGGGCTCGAACGCCGTGAGCCGAATGGTCGCCTTCATGGAGCAGATCAACACCAATTCCCGCCAATCCCTGGAGGAAATGGGCATCCTGGGCAAGCAGGCGGAAAACATCGGCCAGATCTTAAACGTCATCTCCGACATCGCCGACCAGACCAACCTGCTGGCCCTCAATGCCGCCATTGAGGCGGCTCGGGCCGGCGAGGCCGGACGCGGCTTCGCCGTGGTCGCCGACGAGGTGCGAAAGCTCGCCGAAAAGACCATGACGGCCACCAAGGAAGTAGGCGAGGCCATCGGCGGCATCCAATCCGGCACCCGCAAAAACTACGACAATGTGGCCCAGTCGGTCGGCGCCATCGGCGAGGCCACCACCCTGGCCGGCAAGTCCGGGGAGATGTTGCACGAGATCGTCAGCCTGGTCGACGCCAGCGCCGATCAGGTCCGCTCCATTGCCACGGCCTCGGAACAGCAGTCCTCGGCCAGCGAGGAAATCAACCGCTCGGTCGAGGAGGTCAACCGCATCGCCTCGGAAACCATGGATGCCCTGCGCCAGTCCTCCCAGGCCGTGGGCGAGTTGGCCCAGCAGGCCCAGGAACTCAACACCATGGTCCAGGAGATGCAGGGATCGGGCGGCGCGGCCGCCGGTCCCAAGTCCCTGCCCCACGCCGGCCGCCGCCGCGCTCTGGCATAAGGAGTGAGAAGAGGGAAGAGAATGCGAGAGGGGAAACCCTTTAAAAAGGGTTTCCCCTCTCGCGCTCTCCCCTTCCTAAACCTTTTAATAAGGCTTCGAAGCCTTGCTTCCCCCAGTGAGTGAACAATAAAGCCCCCGGCCGTGATTGCGACCGGGGGCTTGTGCTTGCGATGGGGCGAGCCAAGGTCAGCGCAGGGCGGCCTTTGTGGCGAAATAAATGATGCCGCCCGCCCCGAGAAGGACCAGCGCCAGGACAAAGACGACTTGCCGGCTGAGTCCGAAACGCCGGGCGGAAGTGTCCTGGTCCATGGCCTTGGCGCGCCTGAGGGACAGGACGACCAGCGGGATCGCGACGAGCAGGCCGCAGATTTCCAGCACCGTTAAGAGAGGCGGCATGGGATCGGCCGAGACCGGGAAAATCCCGGCCAGATCGAGCAGATACACAAGCGCGTAAAGGAGGCCGCAAAGCGCCGCTTCCACGAAAGCCGCCCGCCGCCCACGAAACGCCCAATACGCCACGACCAGGCTGCCTATGCCAAGGGTGGTGAGAAACGTGTTGAATGTGAGCACCGCCACAGGAGACAGCACGGAAAAACCGCGCGTCTCCACCGGGCCTCCCGGGACCATGACGGCCAGGAGCGCCATGGACAGAACCAATAGAAAAGCGATCACGTAACGCGCCTCAATCCGCATACAACCCTCCACCAGCGTTCTTTAACCGCCTCACCGGCCACCGCCGTCCGCGCCAAGAAGTGCAAGCATCGCCGCCGCGTCGGCCGTGGGCGGCTGGCATGAGCCGGCCCGGCAGACATGGGCCGCCGCCGCCTCGCCAAGGGGCAGTTGGAACCGGGTATAAGGCGCGATGGCCGCGATTTCCGGGTCATCCTCTCCGGCCGGGCGCAGCACCACCGCCACTTCGGGCAGGTAGCGGTCGAAGATTGTCCGGGCCAGGGCCTGGGTGTCGGCCGCGTCGGGATCGCCGGCCAGGGTCACCTCGGCCGCCGGGGCCAGCATCTGGGACAGGCCGCACAGGAAAAAGGCATAGCCCGAGGGATGCTCGGCCACGCGCCCCCCCGCCGCCTTGGCAAGCTTTGCCGCTTCCTCCCGGAACGACTTCTCGCCGGTCAGGCGGAACAGCGTGGTCAGGACGAAAAAAGCCACGCTGTTGCCCGAGGGCACGGCCGCGTCGTAAAAGGTCTTCTGGCGCAAAAGCAGCGTCTCGCCGTCGTCCGGAGCCAGAAAGAATCCGCCGTCCGCGTCGCCGAAATGGGCGATCACGGCCTTGGTGAGGGCCACGGCCCGCTTGAGGTAACGCGGCGCGAACACGGTCTGGTAGAGTTCGGCAAGGCCCCAGGCCAAAAAGACGTAATCATCGAGCAGTCCCGCCACGGCCGCCTCGCCCTGGCGCAGCCGGTGCAACAGCCGGTCCCCGGGCAAGGTCATCTTTTCCAGAAGGAAATCCGCCGCCGCAACCGCCAGCGCGGCAAGCCCCTCATCATTGAACGCCCGGGCCGCCTTGGCCAAAGCGGCCAGCATCAGTCCGTTGTTATCCGTCAGCACCTTGTCGTCGCAAAGCGGGCGTACCCGCTTTTCCCGAACGGCCAGCAGCGCGGCGCGGCACGTTTCCAGGCGCGCGACCAGCGCGGCAACGGTTGTATCCATCCCCGCCGCAACATCCGTCAGCGACCGAGGCAGATGGAAGATGTTGGCTCCGGTGGCCACGCCCGTGGCTTCGTCGCGGAAATTCCCGGCCGCCTCCACGCCGTAAACGTCGATGACAAGCCGGGCATCCTCTGGGGGCAGCGCCTCACGGATTTCCGCTTCGCTCCAGAGGTAGAACTTGCCCTCGACCCCTTCGCTGTCCGCGTCCTCGGCGCTGTAAAACACCCCATCGGGACTCGTCAGGTCGCGCCGGACATACTCCAGGACCTCAAGCGCCGTATCCTTGAGCCAGGCTTCGCCCGTCGCCTGCCAGGCCTCGACGCAGGCCATGACGCAAAGCGCCTGGTCGTAGAGCATCTTTTCGAAATGGGGCACCAGCCAGCCCGCGTCGGTGCTGTAGCGGTGGAAGCCGAAGCCGACATGGTCGTACACGCCGCCGCGCCGCATGGCGGAGAGCGTCGCCGTGACCATGGCGAGGAGGTCCAGATTTCCGGTCCGGCGGTATTCGCGAAGCAAAAGCAACATGTTGTGGGGTGTGGGAAACTTGGGCGCCCCGCCGAAGCCGCCGTTTTCGGCGTCAAAGGCGGCGGCCAGATCCTTGCCCGCGGCCTCCAACTCGGCTAGGCCGGGCTCGGCTGGGACCGCTGCGTCGTGGGTCGTGATCTGGTCGCGCACCGCGCCGAGAAGCTGGGCCGCGTTGCCGATGACCGCCTGCCGGTTGCTCTGCCAGGCCATGTGGACGCGTTGGAGCAGTTCGCGCATGCCGGTGCGCCCCATCCCTGATTCCTTGGGGAAATAGGTGCCGGCGAAAAAAGGCTGGCCGTCCGGGGTCAGGAACACGTTCAGCGGCCAGCCGCCCCGGCCGGTGAGCGCCTGGCAAAACGTCATGAAAAGCGTGTCCAGGTCCGGGCGCTCCTCCCGGTCGACCTTGATCGCCACCACGATGACCCGCATCAGCGCCGCGATGTCCTCGTCCTCGAAGCTCTCGCGCTCCATGACATGGCACCAGTGGCAGGTGGAATAGCCGATGGACAGGAATATGGGCTTGTCCTCGGCCTTGGCCAAGGCGAAAGCCTCTTCGCCCCAGGGATACCAGTCCACGGGGTTGTAGGCATGCTGCTGCAAATAAGGGCTCTTTTCGTTGATTAAGCGGTTGGCTTTGCGCGACATGGCGTCCTCCCTGGGGCTTTGTAACAGGGAAGGCGTCTTTTGCAACCGTTGCGCCGGAGCCGACCGCCCGTACCGGGCGCCGTTTCTCCTTGAAGCTTTTCCTATTCCACGGTATGGAATCCGATCTTATTGTGAAATCGGGAGCAAGCGATCCATGGCGGGAAAAACGGTGCTTCTGGTCGACGACGAGGCGGGATTGACGGCTGTTCTGGCCAAGCGCCTGAAGGCCCGGGGACTGACCGTGAAAACGGCCGGATCGGGCGAGGAAGGCCTGTCCGTCCTGGGTGACGACAAGGATATCGCCCTGGCCGTGCTCGACATCAACATGCCGGGCCTCGACGGCCTGGAAACCCTCAAGGCCATCAAATCCATGCGCCCCGAAGTGGAGGCGCTCATCCTCACCGGCTATCCTTCAGTGGAAAGTGCCCTGGAAGGCATGCGCCTGGGGGCCTACGAATTTCTGTCCAAACCCTGCGACATGGAAGAGTTGTACGCACGGGTGATGGAGGCGCTGGCGCGCGCCGACGCCCGGTAAAAGGGGAAGGCCATGACCATGAAAACCGTTTTGCTGGTCGATGACGAGGAAAACCTCCGATTCGCGCTCTCGAGCTGGTTGACCAAGCAGGGGCTCTCGGTGCTGACCGCCGCCTCCGGCGAGGAAGCCATCGACATCGTGCGACGCGACCCGGCCGTGGCCGTGGCCGTGCTCGACGTCAACATGCCGGGCTTAAACGGCATCGAAACGCTCACGGCGCTCAAATCCATGCGCCCCGGGCTCGAATCGATCATCGTCACCGGCTACCCCACCGTGGAATATGCGCTGGAGGGCATGCGCCTGGGGGCCGTGGAGTACTTAAGCAAGCCCTGCGACATCCACCACCTCTTCGAAGTGGTGCAAAAGGCCCTGTCCCGGGCGGCCAGCAACCCGCGTTTTGCCAACGACGGCTCCAACGCGGCCGATCCGGCGGAGACCAGGGGATGAAGCAGCTGCAACGAATTCTCAATAACGTCATCAATCGCACCAACATCAACCTGCGGCGCAGTTCCATCGACGTCGGCCCGTATGTCAGCGGCGCGGTTCCCCAGGAAAAGTACGCGCAGTTCTACGCGTTTTACGCCGTCTCCACCGAGCACCCCCTGTTCTTCAACTTCCAGTGCTCCTCCCTGGCCGGCTCCTACTTCTTCGGTAAATGCGACGTGCAGCATTCCGTGATGTACAAATGCGACGTCCGCGGCGATGAACTCAAATCCCTGTCCAAAGGCTTCAGTGTGGACGGCACCAACGTCCGGCTGCACAGCGACGAGGTCATCAAGATCGTCGACAGCTTCCTCAACAAGACACTCATCCACAGTTTCAGCCACGATCCCGAGTTTCCCGAGGAATTCCTCATCAAAAACACCGTGGCCCTGTCCTACGCCAACATCCATGGCTCCCCGGTCATGGGTTCCTTTCTGGGCCCCTTTTGCACCATCGACTTGTGCACCGTGCAAAACAGCTGCATCGGGGCCTACGCCTACGTCCAGGTAGCCGACCTGCAACCCTCGGTGATCGAACCCGGGCATATCTGGATTCGCAATAAATCCGGCGACGAGTTCATCTACAATTACGCGCCGGAAATCGTGTCCCGCTATATCTCCGTCGCACCGAACGAACGCGCCAAGGGACTGTTCATGGACTTCGTGGACAGCCACAAGCGCGATTTCGAACGGGTCTTCGGCTTCCTCTATGCCTCGCGGCCCGAATCCTACGCCCGTGGCTCCTTCGTCTCCCGCTACGCCGTGGTCAAGGGCGAAACCAGCATCGGCGAAAACGTCCTGGTGGCCCAACGCGCCTACCTGGAAAACGCCTATCTGGGTAAAGGGGCCAATGCCCAGGAAAACAGCTACGTGGTCGATTCGGTCCTCGAAGGCTACGACGTCACGGCCCACGGAGCCAAGATCATCGGCAGCCGGCTCGGCACCAACGTCTTCGTCGGCTTCAACTCCTTCCTGCGCGGCACGCCCGAAGCCCCGCTCACCGTGGGCGAAGGCGCGGTCATCGTGCCCCATACCATCATCGACCTGGTCGAGCCCGTCACCATCCCGCCCGGATACGTCGTCTGGGGCTATGTGACCAAACAATCCGACCTGGCCACCCAGGCCGTGTCCATCGAAGACTTCGCCAAAATCGACGGCGAGGTCGCCATCGGCCCCATGACCTTCAGCGGCAACGGCGAACGCTTCATCCGTGCCTTCCAGCACCGCATCCACCATATCCTCCACGATAACGGGGCCTACTACGACGGCAAGGACAACCTCGGCCATGCCCAGAAAACCAAAAACATTACCTACAACCTCATCCAGCCCTACGTGGAAGGCGGCTTCAAGGGTGTCTACCCGAACATACGCATCTTCCCCTTGTGCCCGGACGACCTCTGCATGTAGCCCCGCATCACCCGCACCCGACGCCCCGGCCCCGGATTTCCCTCCGGCCCGGGGCGTTTTTCATGGCCCGTACCCCCCTGTTGCCAAGCGGCCTCGTCTGTCGCATATACTGGAGGTTGGAGTTGACAGTTCCGTCACCCCGAAACAACGGGAGCGACGCCATGAACGCCAAAAAAGCCCTCATCATATCGGCCGACAATTTCGAAGATACCGAACTGCTCTACCCGCTCTACCGTCTCCAGGAAGCCGGCTTCCACGTCGATCTGGCCGCGCCCGAGGCCGGGGAGATCACCGGCAAGCACGGCTACACGGTCAAGGCCAACCTCGGCGTCGCCGCCGTGGAATCGGCCGGTTCGTGCGGCTACAGCCTGCTCGTGCTGCCCGGCGGCAAGGCCCCGGCAACCCTGCGAAAGATCCTCAAGGTCATCGATATCGCCACCGACTTTGCCTCCTCCGGCATTCCCATCGCCGCCATCTGCCATGGCCCGCAAATCCTGGTCACCGCCCGGCTGTTGCGCGGCCGCCACGCCACCTGCTACAAGACCGTCGCCAACGAACTCAAGGAAGCCGGCGCGCTCTATGAAGACAAGTCCGTGGTGGTCGACGGCCCCCTCGTCACCTCCCGCGAACCCGGCGACCTGCCCGACTTCATGCGCGAAGTCATGCGCAAGGTCGGCTAGTGTCGCGTTCTCTAAAAAATATGACAATATTTTTTAGAGAAAAAATAATTATTTTAATATATTATTCTCAAAATTTGTATGCACGAATTTCGAGAACGCGACACTAGGAGGGAAGAGGGGGAGAGAGGCATCGGGGGGGCGGAGCCCCCGCCGCCGCCAACACATGGAGGGACTCCCCGCAATGCCGCATGCCGTTTTCCTACGCCGTTTCGCCGGCTACGACGCGCCGGAGCTGGATGCTGTCGTGGCCGAACTGCTGACGTCCGCCGGATGCCCGGTCGGACGCGGCGACACGGTGCTGGTCAAGCCCAATCTCGTAGCGCCCCGCAATATGGCCTTGTCCTGTTCCGAGCCGCGTGTCGTGCGGGCGGTCTGCCGGCATCTGCTGGCTCTGGGGGCGATCGTGACCGTGGCCGATTCCCCGGCGTTTGGCACAGGGCGCATCATGGCCAGGCTGTCGGGGCTTACCGAGGCGCTCGCCCGCCTGCCGGTAACGGTGACCAGCCTGAACGGGCCGCGCCAAATGCGGTTGGCGCATGGGGGGCGCATCGGCATTTCCCGGCTGGCCCTGGAGACGGACCACATCGTGAGCGTGGCCCGGTTCAAATGCCACGATCAGATGGGGCTGACGCTGGCGGTCAAAAATTTCTTCGGCTGCGTCTGCGGATTTCGCAAATCGATGGCCCACCAGCGCCTGGGCAAGGACCGGGGCCGGTTTGCCCGGATGATCCTGGACGTCCTGGCCGCCTTGCCACCCACGACCTCGCTTTTGGACGGCATCACGGCCATGCACAAGCACGGCCCGGCCTACGGCGAGGCGTTTCCCTTGGGGATGCTGGCGGCGGCGGCCAATCCGGTGGCCCTGGATACGGCCGTTTACACCCGGTTCGGGCTCGCGCCAGAGGACATTCCGCTCTGGGCGCAGGCCAACGTCCTGGGACTTCCGGGAGCAAAGGCCGAGGACCTCGTTTTCCCCATGGAGCGGCCGGACGCCTTCGATATCGCCGGTTTCGAGCTCCCCGCCGCGCTTTCGCCGCTTTGCTTCGAGCCCAAACGTTTCGTCACGGGCCGGCTGCGCAGCCTCATGCTCACTTTTGGCCGTACCCCCAGGTCCCGTTGACACGCGGTCAAAGACGGCTACCTTCTCCCCCCATGCCAATACGCGCACGCTGCCGCCACCTTGTGGCCGGCCAGGTCCAGGGTGTGGGATTTCGCCCATTCGTCTACAGGCTGGCCCGGGAGCTTGAACTCGGGGGATTCGTCCAGAACACGCCTGAGGGCGTGGTTATCGAGGTCGAGGGCACGACGGACGCGGTCGCCGCTTTCGGCCGCCGCCTGCCGGCGGAGATTCCGCCCCTGGCCCGCATTCTCCATCACGACCAAACCCCGGCCGAACCAAGCGGCGAGACGGCGTTTCGCATCGACAAAAGCGCTCCCGGCAGCGGCCATGAGGTGCTTATAAGCCCGGACGTGGCCACCTGTCCCAACTGCCTGACCGACATGACCGACCCGGCCAACCGGCGCTACCGCTATCCTTTCACCAACTGCACCAACTGCGGGCCGCGCTACACCATCACCCGCAGCGTGCCCTACGACCGGGAAACCACCTCCATGGCCTGTTTCCCGCTGTGCCCGGACTGCGCCGCCGAATACGCCGACCCGGCCGACCGCCGGTTCCATGCCCAGCCCAACGCCTGCCCGGTGTGCGGGCCGAAGGTCTGGCTGACGGACGCCTCGGGGACACGCCTGGCCGAGGGCGATGCGGCCATCAGGCGTCTTGCCCGGGCCCTGGCGGACGGGGCCATCGCGGCCGTCAAGGGACTCGGCGGCTTCCATCTGCTGTGCGACGCGACCAACGATGCGGCCGTGCGGGAACTGCGCCAACGCAAACACCGGCCGTCCAAGGCCCTGGCGGTCATGGTGTCAAACCTCGACACAGCCGAACGCATCGGGGAGGTGGGCCCGCGCGCCCGGGAACTGCTCACCGGCACGGCGCGGCCCATCACCCTCGTGCCCGTGCGCCCGAAAAACGGGCTATCGCCGGCCATCGCGTCGGATACCACCGAAATCGGCATCATGCTCCCCTACACGCCCCTGCACCACCTCCTGCTTGGCGACTTTGCCGCGGCCATCGGCGGGGACCGTCCGGCGGCGCTGGTTGCGACTTCGGGCAATGCCGGCGGCGAGCCCATCAGCCTGGGCAACCGCGAGGCGCTGTCCCGACTTGCCGCCATCGCCGACATTTTTCTCCTGCATAACCGGGACATCCTGATCCGCACCGACGATTCCGTGGTCCGGCCCCTGGAAGCCGATGTCGCCCCGGACGGCGGGCATACGCCGCGGCACATGTTTCTGCGCCGGGCCAGGGGCTACGTGCCCAGTCCCGTCATTCTGCCCGTGTCCGGGCCGCCGGTCGCCGGGCTGGGGCCCATGCTCAAGGCCACGCTGTGCCTGACCAAGGGCAACCAGGCCTTTGTCAGCCAGCACATCGGCGACCTGGAATCCCTGGAAGCCTTCGGGTTCTACGAGGAGATCCTGGACCATCTGCAAGGGGTGCTCAAGGTGCGGCCCGAGGCGCTGGTGGCCGATCTGCACCCGGATTACCCCTCCACCCGCTTCGCCCTGGAACAAAACGCCGTGCCGGTGCTGCGCCTGCAGCACCATGTCGCCCACATCTACGCCGTCCTGGCCGAGCATGGCCTCAGGGAGCCGGTCCTGGGGTTGGCCCTGGACGGCACGGGCCTTGGCGAGGACGGCACGCTTTGGGGCGGGGAATGCCTGCTCGTCGATCCGGGCGCGGGAACCCATAAGCGGTTGGGACATTTCGCGCCCATGCGCCTGCCCGGCGGGGATGCGGCCGTGCGCGAACCCTGGCGCATTGCCCAGGCCTGCCATTTTCTTTTGGGCGACAAGGCGCCGGGCGACGGCCTGCCGTGGCCCTGGATCACGGGCCGGGAAAGCGCCACGCGGCTTGTCGGGACCATGCTGGAAAAAGGCCTCAACTGCCCGGTGACCACAAGCTGCGGCCGGCTCTTCGACGCAGTGGCGGCGGCCATCGGCGTGTGCCAGACCATCGACTACGAAGGGCAAGCGGCCATCCTGCTGGAGCGTGTCCAGGACATGGCGGAAACGCGACCGTATGCCTGCCCCGTCGACCTGTCCGCAAACCCGGCGCGGTTGGAAACGCTGGAGCTGTTCCGGCAGGCGGCAACGGACGCGGCGCGGGGGGAATCCGCAGGCCGTATCGCCCGCCGGTTTCATCTTGGTCTTGTCGCGGGTCTGGCCGCCCTGGCCGGAGAAATGGCCGCACGTACGGGCATCGCCCGGGTGGCGCTTTCAGGTGGGGTGCTGCAAAATCGAACGATTGCGACGCTCCTGCCGCCAGCCTTGCGGAAACGGGGCCTGATCCCGCTCAGCCAGAGAAGGGTCCCATCCAACGACGGTGGCCTCAGCCTGGGGCAAGCTTTCTATGGAGTTTTCGTGACGCGATGACACTTTTTACATATTTTTAATCAAGCTATAGATCGTTATTATCTATTCGATTAGTAGAAAATTATTGACAGCTTCATCGAAGCGACGTACGCATTCGCCGGTCCGATATCCTGCGTGGTTGCCGATACGGCCGTAGCGCGTATTTTCAAGAAAAGAATAATAGTTCAAATGTGTTGCCACCAAAACCCGTAGAGAATCCTTCCAGGGGCGCAACACGAGGCCAGAAGATGCGTGTTGCCATACGGTCGGCAGCCCTCGCCTGTCCGGCAGACGTGCTCCTCGTCGCAGCGGGCCGACGACGAGCAATCGGGCGAGTCGCTTATCACACCTCACTTTCCCCCTCGAAGCGACCGTTTGCTGCCACGAACAAATGCGCGGCCCAATGGGACACACGACCAAACACGTGTTGCGACAAAGGATAGATTTCCTTTTCAGGCGTATCCCAAAGGGAACTGGGGCCCTCGGCATAGTGCTTTTCATATCCTACCGTTAACATGCCAACGCTTCGCCGGATCGTAGCAGTGCAATGCGCCTCGGAATCGGAGGATTAACCTCCTGCCACTTGTATTCTTGACTTATACTTTCGCAGCATTCATAATATTGCACTTGCGATCGGCTTGGCAGGTACTGACTTATATGCCGTTCCCAAAATGTCCTGAAAATCTCCCACCGATTATTGAAGATCGTATTTTCCAGCAGCCGTTGCCGGTCAATGTCGTCGGCCGTCGGATGTGTGGCAGAGGCAATGCGGAATAACTGACGAAAGCGCGATATTCGTGGCGAAAAAGAAACCGCCGCCCCATACGGGCGTCCCGCCACGGATAGTTGACGATAACCGATGTGCTCGGAGGCATTATGAACGAAGGGACCCCTCAGGAAACCATCAACCGCTTTGACGAAGCGTTCGACCGGATCAAGCAGGCGACGGGCATGCGCACCCAGGTGGAGATCGCCAAGATGCTCGATATCCGTCAGTCCAGCATTTCCGACGCCAAGCGCCGTCAATCCATTCCGGACAGTTGGCTGATCAAGTTGTACCAGATATACAACCTCAATCCCAACTGGATCATCGACGGAGAACAGCCGCAGTTTCTGGGCGATAAGCGTGGCGGTGCCCTGCATGTGCGGGAATCCGGCGACAGCTACGGCCGCAAGCCCAAGTATTACCAGATGCCCGTAGCCTCCATGTCCACGCCGGAACCGGAACAGGAAGACGCAACCGTCGCCAGCGCGGAAACATTGGCCGTTCCGGAACAATTCCATAAGGCATCTCTGGTCATCGTGCGCATGGACGAGAGCGACATGGAACCGGTCATCCATCGTGGAGCCTATGTGGGCATCGACAAGGACCGCAAGACCATTCGTTCTGGCGGCCTGTACGCCCTGGACATGCCCATGGAAGGTCTGATCATCAAACGTATCGTGCACGATGCCGAAAACAGCCGGCTCATTCTGCGCTCGGAAAACCAGACCTATGCCGATCAGTGCATTCCCGCCGACGGCGCGGCCGAGCGTGTTGTCGGCCGTGTCACCTGGGTTTTCCAGGAACTATAGCCCCGCCGGAAGACGCCGCCCGTCCCGCGGCAGCGCCGGGAACAGCGCAACGCTACGCCTGTTCCCGGCTCGCCCGCCGGGACGTTCTTCTCCCCGCCATACTGCGATTTCTCTATTTCGCCGGCGCGTTGACGCGTTCCGGGAAATCGTGTATCAGTTACGACTATTATAGATACAGAACTATTTTTTACAGTAAGTTGCTTTATAAAACCTGCCATGCAAAACACCGCCATGCAGGAGGCTGTGTGAAGCCCGATACCTTCGAAGACGCTTATGCCAGGATCCAGGCGGCCACGAAGACCCGGACCCAGACGGAGATCGCAACCCTGCTCGGCATCAAGCAATCCAGCATTTCCGACGCCAAAAAGAAAAATACCATCCCCGATGGCTGGCTCATCACGCTGTACCGGGCCTGCGGTCTGGAGCCGGACTGGATTTTATACGGGCAGAAGCCCGCTTCCCGGCGGGAGGGCTTTGCCATGGCCGAGGGCGTGCCTGGCGTGCACGAAACCGCCCACGAATACGCGGCCGCGCCCACGCGCACGACCGTGTATGCCATGGCCCGCACCGATCCCGAAACCGGGGCTTGGCAGCGGGAAAGCCTGGAAAGCATCCCGCTTATCGAGTCGCTGTCGCGGCCGCACTTGCTCGTGGTCAAAATGGACAACGCCGGCATGGAGCCGGTCATCCGCCACGGCGCCTATGTAGGCATCGATTGCGACGTCGTGCGTATGCGCACCGGCGAAATTTATGCCCTCGACTTTCCCGGCGAGGGACTCGTCATCAAACGCGTCGTGCGCGATCTCGAAGCCAAGCGGCTCTCCCTGCTCGCTGACAACCCCTCCCACCCGGCGCAGCATCTTCCCCTGGAAACCCCTGGGATCACCCCTGTCGGTAAGGCGATCTGGGTCATCCAGGAAATCTGAGCCTTCTTTTCATTCCGTTTCTGCCGCGCGCATTATAGCATTGCCGTATCCTGGGTGGAGACGGCTTTTTTTGTGTTCCACGCCTGGACAGCCCGGTGCGGAATATCTGAAAGGATTGTTTATTAATATATAGTATCAAATATATTTACATATAAATCATTCGTGCTTATTGTGTTGGAAAACCGGGGGTTCACATGGGACAACAAGCACGTGACGCCATTCTCGCCCGATTGAAGACAGCCCTTTGCGCCAGGGGGGCCAACGACGGCGCCAACCGCCTGGACCTTCTCACGAGCGCCTTGACGGCCGAAATGGATGCGGCCGCCTTCAGTTCATGGATCATGCGCCATTGCCGCGAATACGATCTCGATCCGGACTGGATCTTCCAGGGCAAGGGCCGGGACGCCCCGCCCGATTGTCCGGTGGCCATGACCCCGGTTTTCGCCATGGCCGTCACCCATCCCCGAACGGGCCACTGGCAGTTACGCGAGATCGAACGCATCGCCCTGGCTCCCCGTATCGTCGGCCCGAGCCGGTTCGTGATCCGCATGGACAGTCCGGCCCTTGAACCGCGCATCCACAAAGGGGCCTATCTGGTGGTGGATACCTGCCGGGACGCGAGGGATAGGCCACAGGCCGCCGCCCCGCAGGCGCGGGAAAAAACCGCTCCGTTCGCCCTGGATATCCTGGGCAAAGGGCTGGTGGTGCGCATGCTGCCCTACGGAGGAGGCGACGACGGGGAAACGACGGGAGAGGACAGCGGGATACCGCTTGAGGAAGCGGTGATCGGGGATACCGGGCATGCCCGCATCGTGGGGCGTGTCGTCTGGGTGGCGCAGGCCTTGTGAAAGGAGAGGACGGGGCCTCGAGCGCGCCCTATCCTTCCCGATCGTAGCGCCGGTTGCGCGGATCGAAGCAGAACTCGCAGCCGTGCGGCAAAATTAGGCGCACAAGCCCGAGCCCGGCGACGAACCCGCCGGCATGGGCCCAGAAGGCGACACTGCTGGCCCCGCTGCCGCTGACCGAGCCGCTGACGCCGGAAAGCAGTTGCAGGAAAAACCAGATGCCCAGAAAAACCACGGCCGGGAGTTCGATGATCCAGGGAAAGATGAAAATCGGAATGAGCGTCACCACCCTGGCCCGGGGAAACAGGCGGAAATAGGCCCCCATCACCCCGGCGATGGCCCCGGAGGCCCCGATCACCGGCATGGTGGCGTTCCAGTTGAATAGAATGTGGGTGCAGACGGCGATCACGCCGCAGGCCAGGTAGAACAGGGCAAACCGCAACGGCCCCAGCGCCTCCTCCACATTGTCGGCGAATATCCACAGCACCCACATGTTGAGCAGGAAATGCAGCCAGCCGCCGTGCAGAAACATGTAGGTGACCATGGATTCGTAGCCGCCCTTGGGGTAGCCCATGATGGCGGCATAGGCCGGATCGGTGAAGCGCGCCGGGACCACGCCATAGAGATACAAAAACTCGAACAGGACACGATTCGGCAGCAGTTGCTCGAAGAGAAAAAGCAGCGCGCACAGCGCAATGATCGTCCAGGTCACAAGCGGCCGGCGCGAACTGGGCACATTGTCACGAAGCGGTATCATTTCATTGCCCGTCTCCGCTGGCGGGCAGCGGCCCCGGCGCATAGCCCCGATCCCGCAGCCATTGCAGGCGATCGAACGCCTCCCGGCGACGCAACGCGGCCAGCCCGTCCAGGACATCCCGTCCCTGACGCGTCAAACTGTCCAGGTCGCCGTCATTGTCCACCACGAACCGGCATTTGGCCAGCTTGGCCGCCTCGGGCCACTGCCAGCCGTCCATGCGGTCGGCCAGATCCCCGTCCCAGCCACGCCCGCCGGTGAGGCGCTCCCGGCGCGTCCCCAAGGAACAACGAACTCCGACAACCATATCCGCAACGTCCTGCCAAGGCCAACCCGATTCGAAAAGCAGCGGCACCTCGGCAAAGGCCACCCGGGCCGTGACATTCGCTTGCAGGAACGCATCCAGTTCCGCCCGAACCAGCGGATGCACCAGTTCCATGACCTCCCGCCGGAAGGATTCGTTTTCAAGCATCCGCGTAAGCAACCAGACCTTGTCGACGGACCCGTCCGGTCCGAGCGCCTTCTCGCCGAAGCGCCCGGCCAACATGTGCGCCCCGCCGCCTCCCGGGGCATAGAGCCTCCCCACGGCCGCGTCGGCGGAAAAGACCGGATAGCCGGCCGCCTCAAAGACCTTGAGCAAGGCCGACTTGCCGCAGCCCGGCATGCCGACCAGCCCCACCCGTTGGCAGCGACGGCCAAGGAGCAGCAGCAACCGCCAGAAATCCGGAGGCGGCGGGCAGCGGTGGGAGCACGTCTCCCCGGTACCCGGATGGGTAAAAGACAGTTTCCAGGCGTGAAGCATCTGGCGCGTGGCCAGCCGGGCCAGGATGCCTGGCCGGCGTTTCCAGGCGGTATGTTGCAGTGCGCCGTAGACCGCATCCCCGACGATGGGATGGCCGATGGCCGCCAGATGCACCCGGATCTGGTGGGTGCGGCCGGTGAAAATGTCCACTTCCAGGAGGCTTGCCGAGTCGTCCGGCGCACTCCAGACCAGCCGCCAGCGGGTTCTGGCCTCGCGCCCGCCTTTGGCCGCCACCGCCATTTTGGTCCGATTCCTGGGGTCGCGGCCAATGGGCAACCGGATATCCCCACCGTCCCGCTCGGGCCGGCCGTGAACCAGGGCCAGATAGGTCTTGCGCACCCTTCTCGCCGCGAAATCGGCGGCCAGGGCCTGCCTGGCTGATTCGGTCAGGGCGACCAGCAACAGGCCGCTGGTGTCCTTGTCCAGACGGTGGACGATGCCCGGCCGTTCGCCGGCCATGTCGTGAAGCTGCGGGAAACGGTACAAGAGCCGGTTGATCAGCGTCCCCTCGGGCAGCCCCGGAGCCGGATGCACGGTGAGCCCGGCCGGTTTGTCCAGCACGACCACATCCGCATCGGCATGGAGCAGGGTCAGCGCCCCGGCCTCGGCCCCGGTCTCGCTGGAGAGTTTCGGCAGGCGCAGGGTCAGCGCCTCACCGCCGCGAAGCTTGGTTCCGGGTTTGCGGCAGGGAGCGCCGTCCACGGTCGCCTGCCCGTCCTCGATGGCCGTGCGCACCCGCGCCCGGGTGACGTCCTCTCCGGCCAGCCGGACACTCCAGAAGACATCCAGCCGCGTGCCCCGCCCGCCGTCGTCTGCCGGATCGAAAACCGCCTCGCACACCATGTCTTGTTGCATCACGCCTTCTTATCGCCTTGATAAAGATATCCGTTGCACGCCGGTGGCGTTTCCGGGCATCAATTGAACAAAGCTTATGATTTGGTTAGGTTGTTTTCCCTGATTGCGCCAGACAAAAAAGGAGCCGCCCATGCAGGCCGTCGTCTTTGAAAACGGGAGTGTCCATGTGGTCGAAAGGCCCGATCCCCGGCCGCTTGCCGGCGAAGCGCTGCTTCAGGTCCGCATGGCCGGCATCTGCAACACCGACCTGGAGTTGCTCAAGGGATACATGGGGTTTTCCGGCATCCCGGGCCACGAGTTCGTGGCCGCCGTGGCCGAGGCGCCGGGGAATTCGGAACTGGTCGGCCGGCGGGTGACGGCGGAAATCAACCTGGGCTGCGGCCATTGCCCGACCTGCCTGACCGCCGGGCCGCGCCACTGCCCCAACCGCACCACGCTCGGCATCGCCGGCAAGGACGGCGCGTTCGCCCGCTACGTCACCATGCCGGTCTCGCTGCTTCACGAAATCCCGGACACTGTCACGGACCGCGAAGCGGTGTTCATCGAGCCCCTGGCCGCCGCCCTGGAACCCGGGCAACAGCTCCATCTCACCGCCGACATGGCCGTGCTGGTCCTTGGCGACGGCAAGCTCGGCATCCTGTCCGCTTGCGCCCTGCGCCACCAGTGCCCGGACATCGTCCTGGCCGGCCGCCACGCCCGCAAACTGGCCATTGCCGCCGCCCAGGGCGTGGCCACGCGCCGCCACGACAGCCATGAAGGCCTCACCACCGCCTTGCTCAAGGAATTCAGTCGCTTCGACCTGGTCATCGAGGCCACGGGCCGCCCCGAAGGTCTGGCCCATGCCCTGGACCTGACGCGCCCGGAAGGGACCATCGTGCTCAAGACCACCACCTTTGCCGCGACCCCGGTCAACATGGCCCGGGTGGTGGTGGACGAAATCAGCCTCGTCGGCTCGCGGTGCGGCAATTTCCATCTGGCCACAGCCTCTCTGCGCGACAGGCTGGTGGACGTCTCACACCTCGTCGAAGCCGTCTACCCCTTTGCGGAATTTCCCCAGGCCATGGCCGCCGCCGCCCGCCCCGGCGCGTTGAAGGTGGTGGTGGAATTTTAACTGGGGGGAAACCTTTCTGAAGAAAGGTTTCCCCCCAGGCCCCCCTTCCCAAGACTTTTAACGGTCACAGGATGTTATCCAACTCT
>NZ_JBLODY010000075.1:0-19073 GCF_047785625.1 Solidesulfovibrio sp. C21 | reverse complement strand
GAGGGTGGGGGTCCGGGGGAGGGAACCCTTTTTTTCAAAAAAGGGTTCCCTCCCCCGGCTCTTCCCCTCCCCTCCCCAATCACCGAACGGTGATGGAGAGGCCGGGGGCTGTCTGGCGCAGCGTTTCCAGGAGCTCGTCCGGGAAGGCGGCCGGTCCGGCGGCGCGGAGGTTTTCGTCGACGCAGCCTTTGGGCTGGAAGGGCTGGATGACCCAGGTGGGGACTTCCTGCCGGTCCAGTTCGTCGGCCAGGGCAGTCATGTCCGTCGGGGTGAGCAGGGCCGGGTGCCAGGTGGTGCGCACTTCGAAGGCGACGTGCGCCTGGGTGAGGAGTTGCAGGCTGGCCAAGGCCGGATCAGCGCTGTTGGCGATGCCGGTGATGCGGTCATAGGCCGCGGCCGGGGCCTTGATGTCGCAGCCCACCCAGTCGCAGGAGGGCAGCACGTCGGCCAGGGCCTCGGGGAACATGCCGGCCGTGTGCAGGCCGATCTTGAAGCCGAGGTCGCGTACGGCCGCCATGGCCGCGCCGAGTGCCTTTTGCCGGGTGGGTTCGCCGCCGGAAAAAACCACCGCGTCGAGAAGCCCCTGCCGGCTTTCCAGCCAGGACAGGGCACCGGCGAAATCCTCGTCGGCCTCGCCGCCGGCTTCACGCAGGGCCGCGTTGTGGCAGTAGGGGCAGCGCCAGGGGCAGCCCCGGCAGAAAAGCACCGCCGCCAACTCGCCGGGATAGTCCAGGGTGGAAAGCGGCATGCGGCCGCCGAGGCGCAATTCTTCTTCATTTCTTATCTGTTGCATTCGTACTTCTGCAAGGGGACGCAAGCCATCAACGGAACCCCTCGCGGAATTCCGGCCAGCTCCCACCCCCTTGAAAGTTTTTGAAGGGGGTCCAGGGGGAAACTTTTTTCAAAAAGTTTCCCCCTGGCCGCCGGAGGCGTCTCCCCCGCTTATTGGGGCTCGGCGAAGCAGATACGTTCTTCGTATTCGCCCTGTTTGCCGATATTGAAGGCCGATTTGGGCCGGTAGTAGCCCATGACCCGGGTCCAGATCTCGCAGGCGCGGGTTTCGCCGGCCGCGGCGCAGCGCGGGCAGGTCTCGTGCTCGCCGGCCAGGTAGCCGTGGACGTCGCAGATGGAGAACGTGGGCGTTATGGTGATGTAGGGCAGGGCGAAACGGGAAAGCGCCCGGCGCACGAGGTTCTTGCAGGCCTCGGCGCTGGAGATGCGTTCGCCCATGTAGAGGTGGAGCACCGTGCCGCCGGTGTATTTGCGCTGGAGCTCCTCCTGGCGCGCGAGCGCCTCGAAGGGGTCGTTGGTAAAACCGACCGGCAGCTGGGACGAATTGGTGTAGTAGGGCTTCCCCTGCGTGCCGGCCTGCAGGATGCCGGGGAAGCGTTTGCGGTCTTCCTTGGCGAACCGGTAGGTGGTGCCTTCGGCCGGTGTGGCTTCCAGGTTGTAGAGATGGCCGGTCTGCTCCTGGAATTCGGTCATGCGCTCGCGCACGTGGTCGAGCAGACGCACGGCCAGGGCGTGGCCGGCCGGGGTGGTGATGTTTTCGGCGTCGGACGTGAAGTTGCGGATCATTTCATTGATGCCGTTGACGCCGATGGTGGAGAAGTGGTTGCGAAGCGACCCGAGGTAGCGCTTGGTGTAGGGGAAAAGCCCGGCGTCCATGCGCCGCGTGATCTCCTTGCGCTTGATCTCCAGGCTGGTGCGGGCGATGTCGAGCAGGCCGTCCAGGCGGGCCAGAAGTCCCGCCTCGTCGCCGCTATGGCTGTAGCCGAGCCGGGCGCAGTTGATGGTGACCACGCCCACGGACCCGGTCTGCTCGGCGCTACCGAAAAGGCCGTTGCCGCGCTTTAAAAGCTCGCGCAGGTCGAGCTGGAGCCGGCAGCACATGGAGCGCACCATGTTGGGCTCGAGGTCGGAATTCACGAAATTCTGGAAGTAGGGCAGGCCGTACTTGGCCGTCATCTCGAAGAGAATGTCGACGTTGGGCGACTCCCAGGGAAAATCCTTGGTGATATTGTAGGTGGGGATGGGAAAGGTGAAGACCCGTCCCTTGGCGTCGCCGGCGGTCATGACGTCGATGTAGGCCCGGTTGATCATGTCCATTTCGGCCTGGAGCTCGCCGTAGGTGAACTCCAGCTCCTCGCCGCCGATGCGCGGATGCTGGCCGGCCAGGTCGTCCGGGCAGTTCCAGTCGAAGGTCAGGTTGGTGAAGGGGGTCTGGGTGCCCCAGCGCGACGGCACGTTCAGGTTGTAGATCAGCTCCTGGATGGACTGGCGCACCTCGGCGTAATCGAGCCTGTCCTTGCGCACGAACGGGGCCATGTAGGTGTCGAAGGAGGAAAAGGCCTGGGCCCCGGCCCATTCGTTTTGCAGCGTACCGAGAAAATTGACGATCTGGCCGACGGCGCTGGAAAGATGGCGCGGCGGGTCGGCTTCCACCTTGTCCGGCACGCCGTTTAAGCCTTCTTCCAGCAGCGTGCGCAGCGACCAGCCGGCGCAATAGCCGGCCAGCATGTCCAGGTCATGGATGTGGAGGTCGCCTTCGCGGTGAGCGGCGCCCACTTCCGGCGGATAGACGTGGTTGAGCCAATAGTTGGCCACCACCTTGCCAGAGACGTTCAAAATGAGCCCGCCGAGGGAATAGCCCTGGTTGGCGTTGGCGGCCACGCGCCAGTCCTGGCGGTCGAGGTATTCGTTGATGGAGGCGGCCACGTCCACCACGGTCTTTTTGTCGTGGCGCAGCTTAGCCCGTTGTTCGCGGTAGACCGAGTAGGCGCGCATGGTGCGGAAGTGGTTGGCCGAAATCAGGGCCTGCTCCACCACGTCCTGGATGCGTTCGATGTCCGGGATCTGGCCGGTGAAGCGGTGGGACAGCACTTTGACGGCCTGGGCCGTGAGCAGCCGGGCCTCGGCGTCCTCGAACTCGCCCGTGACCGCGCCGGCCCGGCGGATGGCGGAGAAAATCTTCTCGCCGTCAAAAGGAACGACCTTGCCATCGCGCTTTTTGATGCGCATGGGCACGGCCACGGCGACACGTTCCGGCGCAGCGGACGCTACGGATTCCGGCAAGGTGTCGAAAGATAGATCGGAACTGGTCATCGGTTCCAGCATGGCATTCCCTGCGATATCGCGTTCCCACTACGCGATATCGAGACGGAACCGAGGAGAGACGCGCGGCCGCGACGCCACCCCATGCGCCGCGAGGCCGGTCGCCCTCCCTCGAGGCTCCCTGGCGGTTCGTCCGCGAACAGGCTTCGCGGACGGGCGCTGGCAGGTCTTCGGACTTGCGAACGTGACGGCCGGCAGACCGGGTGCCTACTGTCCGCCGCTTCCCAGGCCGGGGAGCCCAGTGCTTGGTGGCGGAGGTCGTTTTCGCTTACCGCTGCGGGGCAGTCCCGGAGTCTCACCGGGTTCTCTTTTGCAGCCCGTCCCGGGGAGGACGGACGCCAGCGCAGCCATGGTATAGGGGGGAGCGGCCGGGAGAGTCAATCGGCCTCAGAGGGGCGGGGGCGGCCGCTATCGGGCTTCGGTCGGCCGCCCCCGGCGCTTCCGGGCGATTTGAAAAAAAAATCCGTCGTCGGCGCGGCGTCACTCAGTGATCGTGGGTGTGGGGCACGTGCTCGTGGTCCGGGTGGACATGGTCGTGAGGGCCGTGCTCGCCGGTATGCTGGTGTTCGTGCGCGCCTTCCCCCGCGCCGTGCTCGTGGGGGTGCTTGTGCTCGTGTTCATGTTCATGGGTATGGACATGGACATGCTTGTGGGTGTGCTTGCCGATGCCGGGATGCTCGTGTTCATGCTCGTGTTCGTGGGTGTGCTCATGAGTATGGTCATGGTGGTGTTCGTGGTCGCCTTGCATGATGGCTGCCTCCTTTTGTTATTCCATGAACCATTTCGCCGTCCCCGCCTAGACGGCATGTTTTTTTCCTCCCTCGCACAAGGCGTTCCCATTCTCCGGGGGCGACGTTCTCCCCGGATAAGAAAACCGGATGCGTACGCTTTTCAAGGAGGCAAATGCCCGGGGAAGCCACGGGCCGCGACCTTTCCGCCCCTGCGTATGCACCGTCCCGCCGGCGCGGGCCGGATCACCCCTCCCGGCCGTCCCAGCGGTGGAAGAGGTCGTGGGGGATGGCGAACTGGTCCAGGATCTTGCCCACGGTCTGGTCCACGATGTCCATGATGGTGCGGGGGCCGTGGTAGAACGAGGGGGCCGGGGGCAGGATGACGCCACCCATTTCGGTCACGGCCGTCATGTGGCGCAGGTGCCCCAGGTGCAGCGGCGTCTCGCGCGGCACGAGCACCAGCTTGCGCCGCTCCTTGAGCGTCACGTCGGCGGCCCGGGCCAGGAGGTTGTCGCCAAGGGACAGGGCGATCTGGGCCAGGGTCTTCATGGAACACGGGACCACCACCATGCCGTGCACGGGAAACGAACCGCTCGAGACCGCCGCGGCCAGATTGTCGTGGGCATGGACCACATCGGCCAGGGCCGCGACAGCCGCAACCGTGAAGTCGGTCTCGTAGGCCAAGGTCGTGGCCGCGCCCCGGCTCAAAATGAGATGCGTTTCCACCTCGGCCACGCCGCGCAGGACCTCGAGCAGCCGGATGCCGTAGAGCACGCCGCTTGCGCCCGTTATGCCGACCAGGAGCCGTTTCATGATTTTTCCTTCGGTTGTGTGGACAGTTATCCGAGCCGGACCGCTCCAGGCGCCCTCCTCCCGGCCCGCCGGTCTTCCGATGTTTTCGGCACCGCATATTGACATCCGAAACGGTGCGGGTAAACCTGCGAGAGTTTTCAAAATAAAGAAGTTGGAGAGTCGCGGGCACAGGGCATACCGCGTGCCCTGATCCGTTTTTCGGCCGGTGCTTCTCCCCGCATGGCGGATTCGCGTCTTGCCACAGTCCCCGCAGTACGGAGTCTCTATGAAAAACCGCAATGTTTATTTCGCACTGGTGCTGGCAACCCTCCTGCTCGCCTTCGGCGTCTGGATCCTGGCCTTTTTCCGGTCCACCCTCGTGACCAAGCGGACCGAAACGCCGCGAGAGGTCCCGCGCCAAAACGCCAAGGCGCCGGCCATGCCACAACTTTTCAATCCGCCGCGCCCCGAGGACGCCCCGGAAAGCATCCGCGCGGAAGTCATGCTCGGCTACAGGATCATGACCGAAACGAAAAAGTACGCCGGCAAATACATCAACAACGACCTGTCCTGCACCAGCTGCCACTTCGACGGCGGCCGCAGCCTCGACACCATTTCCCTGGTCGGGGTCGGGGCGCGCTACCCGCTCTTCCGCGGTCGCCGCGACTACACCGCCGACCTGACGCTGCGCACCCAGGGCTGTTTCGAACGCAGCATGAACGGCACCGCCCCGGCCTACGACAGCCAGATCATGCAGTCCCTGCTCGTCTACATGCAGTGGATATCCAAGGGCATCCCCATCTATTCCGAGCAGCCCTGGACCCTGCCCCACGACCTGGGCAATTCCCATAAGCCCGATGTGGCCAACGGCGCCAAGGTCTACCAGGACGTCTGCGCCAGATGCCACGGCGAGGCCGGCCAGGGCACGGCCATCGCCCCGCCGCTCTGGGGCGACGGCTCCTACAATGACGGGGCCGGCATGCACCGCATCCGCACCTTTTCCGTCTTCGCCTGGCGCTACATGCCCAAAAGCTCCCCGTCCCTGACCCAGGAGCAGGCCCTGGACCTGGCCGGTTTCGTGCATGAAAAGCCGCGCCCGAAATTCGTGGCCACCCACCCCGACAAGGTCGTGCAGGTCATCCCCCTGTCCGAGGTGAAATAAGCCATGATCTTTCCCATCCTGCACATCCCCAGTCTTGGCGACGGCATGACCATCGCCCTCGATGCCGTGCTGCACGTGCTCATAAGCCACGGCCTGGCCATCGGCCTCGTCACCATGCTGGTGCTGTTCCAGACCCTGACGTATCTGGGCAAAGGGGCGTTTTGGGCGCGGATCAGCCGCGCGCTTCTCGGACCGGCCGTGGTCGTCACCACCTCGATCGGCGCGGTCACGGGCGTCGGCATCTGGTTCATCACCGGGGGGCTGGCCCCGGAGGGCATCGGCTCGCTGATCCACCTCTTTTTCTGGCCCTGGTTCATCGAATGGGGCGCGTTCACCTCGGAAGTGGTGCTCCTTTTGATCTACTACTACCTGTGGGACCGGCTGGCCGAAAAACGGCCAGGGACGCTGGTGGCCCTCGGCTGGGGCTACGTCGGCATGGCGGTCATTTCCGCCATCCTTATTTCGGGCATCCTGGGGTTCATGCTCACCCCGGACGGCTGGCCCTTTGCCGGCGGCTTCGGGCGGGCCTATTTCAACCCGACCTTCATTCCCCAATGCTTCCTGCGCGTGTCCGGGGGCCTGGCGCTCGGCGCGCTCTTCGTCATCACCTGGCTCGCCTGGAGATACAAGGGTTCGCGGGAGGAACGCGGCCGGGCCCTGCGCCTTGGGGGCGCGATCTTTCTCGGCGCGGCCCTGGCCGCCACGGTCAGCGGGCTCGTCTATTTCTCCCGGGTGCCCATGACCTACCTCACCCACTGGAAGTTTGCCGTGGCCACCTCGGCCCTGTCGCAACGCCCCGACTTCCTGCCCCTGGCCAACGGCCTGGCCGGGCTGCTCGTACTGGCGACGGCCCTGGCGGCGCTTTTGCGGCGGCCGATACTTTGCCGGGCGCTTTGCATCCCGACCATCATTTTATGCGTGGGGCTGGTGACGGAATTCGAGCGCGTGCGCGAGTTCGTGCGCGGCCCGTACCTGCTGCCGGGCTACATGTACGCCAACCAGATCCCGCTGGTTGAAAACAAGGGGCTCGCCGCGAAAAACGAAGCGATATTGCCCACCATGCGCTGGGTCAACGACAACGGCAGCCAATCCGCCGCCATGCGCGACGGAGCGACCCTTTTCGCGGCCAACTGCGGCGTGTGCCATACCGACGGCGGCATAAACGACATCCGCAAGCGCATCGCCGGCCGCACCCAGGACGGCGTCAACGCCATCACCGCCATCACCGAGGGGCTGGCCCCGTTCATGACGCCCTTCACCGGCACCGAACAGGAACGCCTGCTTCTGGCCAATTACCTTTTCACCTTGGCCAACCAGGATGCACGCCTGCGCGGGCCGGCGCCCAAGGAGAAGTAGCCATGTCCCAGTGGACCGATCTGTTCCTCTCACTGCCGCTGCCGGCAAGCTGGCTGCATGGGCTGCTTTTCGTCACCTTCGGCCTGCACCTGCTTTTCGTGCTGCTCATGCTCGGCACGGCCCTGCTCGGCTTGCTCTTTTTCCTCCAAAAACGACTGGCCGGCGACGCGGGACCCCAGCTCTGGAACAAGCGCATGGTGCACACGCACCTGGGGCTCAAAAGCCTGGCCGTGGTGCTTGGCGTGGCCCCGCTGCTCATCATCCAGGTGCGCTATTCCCAGGCCTTTTTCACCACCACGGCCCTTTTTTCCTATGCCTGGCTGGCCGTGATTCCGCTTTTGATTGTGGCGTTTCTGCTCATCGACGCCTTTGGCCATAAAATAAGCGCCAGTCCGTGGCTGGCCTTTGTCTGCGGCGTGCTCGGCGTCGGCGCCCTCCTCACCGTTCCGGCCATTTTCACCGGGGTCCTGTCGCTCATGGAGCGCCAGGACTTCTGGGCCCGGTTCGCGGCCCGGGGATTTGCCCCGGACGGCGTTTTCGCGCCGCACTGGCTGCTGCGCTACCTGCATATCCTCGGCGCGGCGCTGGTCTTCGGCGCGGCCTTCCACCTCTTCTTTTCGGCCAGGGAACATCCCGAAAAGGCCGCGAAACTGCGCACCTGGCTTTTCGGCGCGACCCTGGCCCAGGTCGTCATCGGCATCCCGCTGGTCTTTTCCGTGGCCTCGGGCCTCGACTGGCCCGTGCTCGGCGCGGTGACCGTGGGCGTGGCCGCCGCCATGCTGATGCTTTTGAGCCTGCGCCCCGCCGCCGCGCCCCTTGCCGCCGGCCCGGGCAGCCTGCTCGTCCTGCTGCCCGTCATCTTCGTTTCCATGCTCCTCGCCCGGCAGTTTCTCCAAGACCGCGTCCTGGCCCCGGCCCATGCCCAGGCCGTGGCCGCGCGCGAGGCGCGTTCGAAAGCCTACGCCCCCTTCCGCAAGGAAGCCCTGGCCGCTTTTGCGGCCAAGCTGAACACCGTCTACGACAACGGCGAGACCATCTATGTCGGAGCCTGCCAGCCCTGCCACGGCAAGGCCGGCCATGGGGACGGCCCGACCGCCGCCCGGCTGGTGGTGCCGGCCGAGGACCTTGCCGCCATCCGGGCGAACAGGGACTACATCTACGGCATCCTGACGGCCGGCACCCCGGGCTCGGCCATGCCGTACTTCCGGCTCTTCGACCGGGAAAAACTGGAAAAGCTGCTGGATACCCTTTCCACGCGCTTTTCCATGTTCGACGCCACGCCCAAGCCGGCGCACCATCCGGTCGGCTCCGAAGCCATGCAGGTCTGGAACAAGACCTGTTCCGTGTGCCACGGCGCGGACGGCGGCATCACGCCCTTCGGCCGCACCCTGCTCCCGGCCCCGCCGGACCTGCGCCGCTATGCCCTGACCCCCGAACGCGCCCTGGGCGTCATCACCGACGGCTACCCCGGAACGGTCATGCAGCCCTACCGCGTCCTGCCCGCGGCCACGCTCCAAGACCTCGCCACCATCAGCAACACCTTCCGCACGGCGCATTAATGCGAAAAGAAAGAGACTGGGGGGAAACCTTTCTGTAGAAAGGTTTCCCCCCAGCCCCCCTTTCCCAAGACTTTTAATAATAATGATGGGTTACCTTCACAACACGCCCTGTTGAAAAGTTGAGGAAGGGGAGAGCGCGAGAGGGGCTACTGCCCTTTTCAAAGGGTTTCCCCTCTCGCATTCTCTTCTATAGGCTGCCGCCCCATGGACGCACTTCTTTTCGGCATATCCGGCCTGCCGCACGGCGACGGCACCCAAAAGTTCACCTACGCCACGGCCATCCCCTACCTGCGCCGCCTCGGCCTCGACGCCATGGAGCTGCCCTTTGTCAGGTCCGTCAACGTCACGGAGAAAAACCGGGACGCGATCCTGCGCAGCAAGGCGGAAAACGACTTCTATCTCTCGGCCCACGCCTCGTACTACATCAACCTCAACGCCGCCTCGCCGGACAAGCAGGAGGCGTCCCTGGACCGCATCCGACAGGGAGCGCGGGCCCTGGCCATGGTGGGCGGGCGCAGCCTGGTCTTTCACCCCGGCTTTTACCTCGGCCAGCCGCAGGAAGAGGTTTACGCGGCCATCCGCGACAACCTGCGCAAATTGCCCGACATGGGCATCGAGTATCGGCTGGAGACGACGGGCAAGGGCACACAGTTCGGCACCGTGGCGGAGTTGCTGGACCTCAGCCGGGACGTGCCCACCTGCAAGCCGTGCATCGACTTTTCCCACATCCACGCCCGGGGCAACGGGGCGCTTACGCGCACGACGGATTTCGGCAAGGTGCTTCGCGCCGTGGCCGACGCCCTGGGCCCGGAGGCGCTTACCGACATGCATATCCACATAAGCGGCATCGAATACGGTCCGAAGGGCGAAAAGCGCCACCTGGGCCTTCGGGAAAGCGACTTCAACTACAAGGCCTGCCTGCGGGCCTTGCGGGACTACGCCGTCAAAGGCTGCGTCATCTGCGAGGATTCGCTGCTCGAAGACGACGCCCTGCTGCTCCAAAAGACCTACCGCGCCCTGTAGCCGGCGGCCAAGGGGCATGGATGCACCCGGCAAGCCGCCCTCCTCCGCCAGCCTTCTTCCCGGCGGGGCCCCTCGGCCAACCCGCCGCCCGCTCCACGCAAAAGCGCCCCGATTTCCGGCACGATGCCGACAAACCGGGGCGCTCTCCACTTTGCGGATCAGCGCGGAAGACCCGTCGCGGGTTTCACTTCCCCGCCGCGCCGCTACTTCCCTTAAACGCGATGCGGAAACAGGCGATCGCACCACCCCAGGTGATGCCGAGGCCGAAAAGCATCATGACAATGGCACTGGTGGACATGGCCTATCTCCTTTTCAGAAAATTCTTGTTCGTGTTCACGATGAGGGCAAAGGCATGGTTTTGCCGTGAACAGACGGCGGCGAAGGCGATGCAGACAAAGAGCGTGGACCAGCCGAAAGCCAGCGTCGCCGCTGTGGAGTAGCCGCCGTAATTCTTGGAGACATCGCCCACGAAATTCGACACCAACATGAAAAACAGCATGGCGGGCGCAACAAACCGGATGCTGATGGACCAGAGGCTGCCGATCTTTATTTCCGAGGAACTGTTGATATAGGCGCGCAGATCGTCGATCCTGCAAAACCAGGCGACGAAGATGATCTCGATGACGCCGCCGAGGAGCACGCCGAAGTTGTTGATGAAGTGATCGACGATATCGAGCAGCAACAGCCCGCCGCCTGTCGTAAAGGCAATGCTGATCACAAATCCGACGGTGCAGAAGATAAGGGCCGCCTTCTTGCGGGAGATGTTCATTTTTTCCATGAGCGCGGCCACCACGACTTCATTGAGTGAAATCATGGAGGACAGTCCGGCCACGGAAAGGGCCAGAAAAAACAGCGTGCCGAAGAAGATGGGCGCGGGCATCAGGTTGATGGCCGTGGGCAGGGTGATAAACGCCAGTCCGACGCCGGAAGTCGCGATCTTGCTGATGGGAACGCCCTGCTGCTGGGCCATGTAGCCGAGCACGCTGAAGATCATGATGCCGGAGATGACGCTGAAGCCGCAGTTGATAAACACGGTCATGCAGGCGTTGTTGCTGATGTCCGATTCCTCAGGCAGATAACTGGCATAGGACAACATGATGGCGAAGCCGATGGACAGGCTGTAGAAAATCTGCCCGAAAGCGTCGGCCCAGACCTTGCCGTCCAGGATTGCGGAAAAATCGGGCGTGAAGAGCCAGTTGAGGCCGTCGACCGCCCCGGGGAGCATCAACCCTCTGCCGATAAAAATGAACACCAGCAGAAAAAGCAGCGGCATGAAGATCTTGTTCGTGCGTTCGATGCCGCTTTTCACGCCGGTAAACACCGCGAAAATCGTGAGAAACCAGGCCGCGGCCGTGGCAATGATGATTTCCGGCTGCACACCGCCCAAATGCAAGGGCGATTTGGTGACAGCCAGGAATTTCGTGAAGAAAAAGTCTTTTGGCGCTGTGCCCCAGCCCTGGAAAAAGGCGAGAATGAAGTAATTGAGCGACCAGGCGACAACAACGGCATAGTAGGTCGTGATGATAAAGGACACCATGACCTGCCACCAGCCGAGCCACTCCCATTTTTTGGAGATGGAGGAGAAAACCTTCGGCGCGGAGCCGATGAATTTCTTTCCCAGGCCGAATTCGAGGATCATGAAGGGGATGCCGGCAATGATCATGGCCGCAAAGTACGGCACGAGAAATGCGCCGCCGCCGTTGTCGTAGACCATGTACGGGAAGCGCCATATGTTGCCAAGCCCGATTGCCGACCCGACCGCGGCCATGACGAACCCGGTCCGTGAACCCCACATCTCTCTTTTCTGCATAACCTCACAACTCCATTGAAAATGGTGGCCTATCTCATAATCATTCTACGGGATCATGAAATACACTTCTCCCACATAACGAACATCCCGGTTCGTCCGGGACATCCGCGTTTCCTCGCCGTGCAAGAAGTCTTGACGAAAGGAGACACGACGTGCCGATGCCCGCCGGCATGGCCGTTTACGTCGCGTGGACCTTTCGCCGGCTGCTTGCGGATACGACAGAGGCCTGCCGACAAACGGGAAGGCGAAACGACGCGCGACTCCGGGCAGTGCCAGAGACGGCTTCGAATACAAGGGGCCACACGCAAACCACTTTCAGGGAGAAAAGTCCAGTCTGAAGGCAGGCCGCCGTCGAGCTTCCTCCCCCAACAGGCTGTTGGAATATTCCCCCCGGCTGCGCTACGGCAAAAAGTTCAAGGCCGCACGCAGGTCAACTACGCTTCGGCCTTGAACTTTTTTTTACGCCTTGCCTGGAGAAGACCATGACCTTCGCCTCAAAGTCCGCCTTCGAGCTGTTCATCCGGGACCATGCCTAAGTCGCAGAATGAAACCTACTTTGCCGCACTGAGAGCGTATTAGACACGAGGGTGGGGGCCGAAAGGCCCTCCATTCCCACTGAGGCCAAGACCCTTGACATCCAATACAATCAAACGCCTAGAACAATTACAACAATAAACTAACTACTTGTTTGACTAATCTTCTTCGAGAGCTTTGAGGCTTGAAATATTGGATTTTTTATTCTTGCCCTCACTTCTTCTTCACCTTTTTCTATAATGGCATCCAGTTCTTCCTTATAGTTGACACCACTGTTCGTTGAAAAGACCAAAGACACGCTCGTACCTTTATAATCTGAATCAAAATATCTAGTCGTTCCATCCTTAAGCAGCAAAGACTTGTCACAGCTTGTTATCAAAAACTGCCCATGTTTATTACACAGCTTACTTGTAACATAGAGACCAAATCCGCTATTCACAGACTCATCGTCAGGATTTGTCTCTAAGAATTTTCCAGATATTCCTGGCATGATGCTACTAGACAATGCTTTTTCTGATGACTCAATTTTCAACTCTTTATTTTTCATTAAACTTTCATATACTCCAATCCCCTGATCGGCAATTGCCACTTCAACAGTATTGTTACTGGGGAAAAATTGCCCGCACACATAAACACTAGACCCTAAACTGTGTTCAACTGCATTCCTAATCATTTCTCGCAAACAATAATCAACTTATCCATAAATTTGCTTCACATCATTTTTAGCTATTACACTTGCCAATCGCTGAGAATATATTTCGATTATATCGTTATAACTAACAGCCCTTTCTTCTGCCCTGTCATGAACTTCTGACACACCTATTTTCTCAATAGGAATATAGGAATCACTGCCATACGCTTCTCCAGCACAACGTCCTATATCGGCACCAATTTCTTTAAAAAAACCTACATGGGCAGCATATCCGTGCGCATTATTATTATAAACATCAATACCGTTATAGACAAAAGAAGGAGTTATTCCATATTTTTTTTGAACCATTTTCGTCATTAATTTTTTAAAATGGTCAATTGAGAATACGGAGGTAACTATTCCATAAGGAAAAACAGCCTGCATATTAGAGAAATCGAATACATATTCAGATACACACGGAAGATTTGATAAACAACGCGACAAATTTATAGAATTTATATGATTCAAATTGCATATAGCAATCCTAACAGTAGACTTCAAACATCTATCGTACATACCACTCCTCCTACAATAGCTTACATATAAACAATCAAGAGACACTAACCTCAACAAAAATACCCATTCTTATTATTGACCACCGCTATCCAGAACAAGATTTTTTCCTTGGAAGGGAAACAACATGTCCGCAAATTTCCACAAAAACTTCTATATTTTAACAATAACTTGATATTGACGGCAAGCAAAATTTTCGATTTTCGAATCCACACGGAAGCACAGCTAACGATCTCCAATAAAAAACGTGGCAAAGATAATCTCATGCTTGCCTCCTCCTTGCCATATCATGGAGTCCTGCCCCTCCGACCACCACACCAGCGGCATCGGCACCTCAGAACAACTCCCATGAAAAATAGACCAACAAAACAAAATAGATGAGGTGAACAAACAACTTACAGAGAATTCACTATCTGCAGAGCGCCCCCCTGACCTCAGGGTAAAGGGGTCGCCCTGGATAACCATTCCCCTGAAATCCCAGGCCAAGAGATTATCCACCTGGTTATCCAACGCAAAAAGGGCCTACGGTTATTCACCGTAAGCCCTTAGAAATAACTGGTCGGGATGAGAGGATTTGAACCTCCGACCCCCTGAACCCCATTCAGGTGCGCTCCCAGACTGCGCTACATCCCGACGCGAAGGAATCGGAATTTAGGGAGCATCCGCCCGTTTGTCAATCCAAAATCGCTTTTTTTTCCAAATACCCCCTCCACGCGTTGCCGGCCCCGCCCCGGACTGCTATCCAGGACCGATACCAGGAGAACGGACAATCGCCATGCGCCAAGCCCCCATCCTCGTCACCGGCGCCACGGGATACGTGGGCGGCCGCCTCGTGCCAAGGCTCCTTGCCGCCGGATACCGCGTACGCGCCGTCGGTCGCTCTCTGGAAAAACTGCGCTGCCGTCCCTTTGCCGGCCATCCCGATCTGGAACTGGCCCAGGCCGACATCCGCGACCTGCCCGCCATGCGCCAGGCCGCCATGGGTTGCCAAGCCGCCTACTACCTCGTCCATTCCATGCACCCGGCCAACAGCGACTTCGCCGCCGCCGACCGCCAGGCCGCAACCGCCATGGCCCAGGCTGCCCATGATGCCGGCCTTTCCCGCATCATCTACCTCGGCGGCCTGGGCGACGCCGACGACAATCTCAGCCCGCACCTGCGTTCGCGCCACGAAGTGGCCAAAATCCTCAGCTCCGGCCCCGTACCCGTCACCCACCTGCGCGCCGCCATGATCCTCGGTTCCGGCAGCGCCTCCTTCGAGATCATGCGCTACCTCGTCGACCGCCTGCCGGTCATGGTCGCCCCGCGCTGGGTGCGGGGCCGCTGCCAGCCCATCGCCATCTCCGACGTGCTCGGCTACCTCGCCGGCTGTCTGGACGCGCCCGAAACCATCGGCCAGACCTTCGACATCGGCGGCCCGGACGTGCTCACCTATGCCGAAATCTTCCAACTCTACGCCGCCGTGGCCGGGCTGCGAAAGCGCATCATCATCCCGGTGCCGGTCTTGTCCCCGCGTCTTTCCACCTACTGGATGCAGCTCATAACGCCCCTGCCCCGGGCGCTTATCGTGCCGCTGGTCGAGGGGCTGCGCAACGAGGTGGTCTGCCGCGACACGCGCATCCTGGACATCCTGCCCCGAAAGCGCCTGACCTGCCGCGAGGCCATCGCCCTGGCCCTGGAAAAAATCCGCCAGAACGCGGTGGAAAGCACCTGCGCCGACGCCGGCTATGCCGCCCCGCCCGAATGGACGGCCTGCGGCGACGCCCCCTATGCCGGCGGCACGGTTTACGAATGCGGCTGGCGGGCCGTTATCGCCGCGCCGCCGCAAGACGTCTGGCGGGCCATGGCCCGCATCGGCGGCGATACGGGCTGGTATTGGGGAAATTTCCTGTGGCGGCTGCGGGGTTTTCTCGACCAGTTGGTCGGCGGCGTGGGACTCCGGCGGGTGACCATCCGGCGCGACGGGCCCAGGGTGGGCGATGCCCTGGATTTCTGGCGCGTCGTGGCCGTAACGCCCGAAAAACGGCTACAGCTTTTGGCCGAGATGCGCACCCCGGGCGAAGCCCTGCTGGAATTCCGCCTGCGCCCGGCCGGCGACGGGGCCACGGAACTGGTCGTGCACTCCAAATTCCTGCCCCGGGGGCTCGCCGGGCTGGCCTACTGGTATGCGCTGCTCGTGCCGCACAATCTGGTTTTCGCCGGGCTGTTGCGCGGCATCGCCGCCTCGCTCGGGGCGCGGCTTCTCACCCCGCCCCGGCGCTTCACACCGCACCTGCCGGCCGCCTGCCGCCTGGGCACACGGCAATGAGCCTGGACGCCATCGCCATCCGGCCGGCGCTGCCCGGGGACGCGCCCCGGCTGTCCCGCATCTTCGCCTCAGCCATTGAAGCAAAAGCCCGGGACAGCTACGGCCCGCGCGAACGCGCGGCCTGGGCGGCCCGGGGAACACCGGCCAAATTCGCGTCCATGCTGGCCGACTCCCGAAACAGCCTGCTCGTGGCCGCCATGCCGTCCGGCATCGTGGGCGTCGGCAGCCTGACCGGCAGCGAAGTGAGCCTGCTCTACGTCGCGCCCGGGGCCGCCCCGGGAACGGGGAGCAGGCTGCTGGCCGCCGTGGAGGAACTCGCCCGCGCCGCGGGCCTCAGCGGCCTGACCCTGACCGCCTCGCGCAACGCCCTCTCGTTTTACCTGCGCCACGGCTACGCCATCGTAAGCCCGGCCCGGCGCGATCTCGGCAACGGCATCTCCCTGGTCGTGTGCCTGATGGCCAAAGCCCTTGGCGCCTGACGCCCCACGATCCCTGGAACCGTTCCACGGCTTGTGGCGCTCCGCTCCAGCTTCCCTGGAACGCGTGGACACTGACGGCCCCTGGACGGCTGCGTTTTACGAGAAATTCCGGCCTGTTGACAGGGCCATCGTTCGTTTTGGACGACAGGCTGACACAGGCATGGCGGATGCACCGCCCGAAAAGAACGTTGCATCACGCCGCGTCGCCAAACGGCAAGGAGACGGGCGCGCCCGAGTCAGCCGCCATAAGCGCCCATCCCGGACACAGTTCCCGCCGATGCATAGAAGGCCGTTTCCTTACCCCGAGGGAAACGGCCTTCGCCTTTTTTATTGAGGAGTAAAAGAAAGAGAAGACTGTGCGAGAGGGGAAACCCTTTGAAAAGGGTTGTCCCCTCTCGCGCTCTCCCCTTCCTAAACCTTTTACCGTACCAGTTGTTAAAACTATAACAGCTGGTTACTAGCAAAAGTCTTTGGAAGGGGGTCCGGGGGAAACCTTTCTCCAGAAAGGTTTCCCCCGGTTCTTCCCTCAACCGATCGGTTGGAAATCGGGCGTGCGTTCGACCGGCACCATGCCGGCGGAGGTGATGGCGTGGCGCAACTGGGCCAGGGTCATGCCCTTGGGGCTGTCCGCGCCGGCGGCATGGCCGATGCGCTCCTCCACGAGGGTGCCGTCGAAATCGTCGGCCCCGGCCCAAAGCGCCATCTGGGCCGCCTTGATGCCGAGCATGGCCCAATAGGCCTTGAGGTGCGGAATGTTGTCCAGAAAAAGCCGGGACAGGGCGATAAGCCGCAGCACGGTCGTGCCGTCCGGACCCTTGGCCCCGAGTTTGTTGTTGGCCGGCTGGTAGGCCAGGGGAATAAAGCAGGCGAAGCCGCCGGTCAGGTCCTGCAAGTCGCGCAGGGCCGACAGATGGGCCACCCGGTCGGACCAGTTCTCGATGTGGCCGAAAAGCATGGTGGCATTGGTGGGCAGGCCCATGCCGTGGGCCGTGGCGTGCACCTGCAACCAGCGTTCGCCGGAAATCTTCTCCGGGCACAGCTTCTCGCGAAGCGCCGGGGAAAAGACCTCCGCCCCGCCGCCGGGCAACATCATGAGCCCCGCATCCTTGAGCGTGGAAAGGATCTCGAATTCCGAAACGCCCATGGTGTCGGCCAGATGGGACACTTCCACGGCGGTGAAGGCCTTGATGCCCGCGTCCGGCCGGGCCCGGGAAATAGCCCGCAGCATATCCACGTAATAGGAAAGCGGCAGGTCGGGATTGAGTCCGCCGACCACGTGGATTTCCCGGATGGGCGCGTCCCCCCGGGCATCGAGCTCGGCCACGATGTCGTCCACGGAGAGCGTGCGCGCCCCAGCCGCGCCCTTGACCTTGGAAAAGGCGCAGAAGCGGCAGGCGTTGATGCACACGTTGGTGAAATTGATGTGCACGTTGTGGACGTAATAGGCGTTCTTGCCGTGACGGGCGAGGCGGGCTTCCATGGCGGCGGCGCACAGATCGTGCAGCGGCGCGGCCAGGGCCAGGACCAGCGCGTCGTCGGGGGTCAGGCGCTGGCCGGACCGGGCCTTTTCCAGGATCACGGCGGGTTCGCCGGCGACCCTTGCGGGGATAAGCGGTGTCATTGCATTCATGGCTGTGGCGCGGTAGAAATTATGGGTTCGCACCCCCTGTACCCCTTTTCCCCGCCGCCCGCCAGGGCGGAAAATCCTCGGAGGCCGGCCATGCCGCAAGCGAAAATCTGCGTCCTTGTCACCCTCCTGCTGGCGTTCGGGATATGCCCGGCGGGCGCGGCGGACGACGCGGCCCAGTCACTGACCAGATTTTTCAAGGGCACCACCCGCTCCCTGCCCTCCCCGGACATCGACTTCCAGATCACCGCCGGCTACGCCGTGCTGCGCACCGGCAAACCAGACAGTTCCGGCCGCTACGCCATGACCTCCATCAACGTGGCCCGCATCGCCCCGGACATCTACCGTCTGGACCTGGAGCTGGAAAAGCCGCTGCCCCGCGACGTGCCCACCTTCGAGCAGCCCTATTTCTTTACCGAAAAACGGACCTATTATTTCTGGTACCAAAACGGGGAGCGCATCATTTTCAAGATCGGCAACAAAAAGGCCACCCTGTCCCTGGGGCGCAAGGAGGTGTTGCGGGTGAACATCCATTCCACGGACACCTACACCCTGGACCGGGAAACCATGCTCAAGAACCTGAGCTTCGACGACGGCACGGCCACCATCCACCTGCAACTTAAATTCAAGTAAAAGGGAAACCCATGGACCAGTCCGTGACGCCCGAGCTGACGGCCCTTTTGACCACCCTGCGCGACGCCGGCGGCATCCGGGTCCTGGTCGAAACCGGCGCCGGCCGGGGTGACCTTTCCTTGGCCGCCGGGGACATTTTCGACACCGTCATCACCTTCGAATCCGACAAGACCCTCTACGACGCCGCCCATGAACGCTTAAGCGGCCGCAAGGGATTGCTGCCCTTAACCGGCGACACCCGGGAGCTTTTGCCCGAGCTCATGCCCCGCCTCGCCGCTCCGGCCGCCTTCTGGCTGGGCTCCCACCTGGCCATGCGCCAGGGCGGCGACACCCCGCTTCTGGCCGAAATCACGGCCATCACCGCCGTGCCCATGGACCATGTCATCTGCATCGCCGGGGCCGACATCCTCATGTCCGACCGGCATCGCCCGGCCGGCTGGCCCACACCGGCGGAAATACTGTCCCTCCTCGGCCAGGGCGCGGCCCGCAAGGTGGAACTCCGCGACACCACCCTCATCGCCGTCCCCGGCACCAACACCAAACTCTGGGGCGCGCTTTTTTCCGAGTAGTGAGGAAGAGCCGGGGGAAACTTTTCTGTAGAAAAGTTTCCCCCGGGCCCCCTTCCAAATACCATGTTGGCCTCGACCCTCAAACTGGCTGATAGTGCCAGTGAACGTGCTCCAAGGGCACAAACGAGGCGAGGAGACCAACATGGCAAGACAAGAGTTATCCCAACTTCAG
>NZ_JBLODY010000074.1:0-19675 GCF_047785625.1 Solidesulfovibrio sp. C21 | reverse complement strand
GGGGGACCCTTTTTGAAAAAAGGGTCCCCCTCTCGCGCTCTCCCCTCCCAAAAACTTTCAGCGGTTACAACTACAGTGACTGTAACATCTTGTAACCGTTAAAAGTCTTTAGGAAGGGGGTCCGGGGGAAACCCTTTCTACAGAAAGGGTTTCCCCCGGCTCATCTTATACGCCTTGTAAAAGTCCAAGATATGCGGCGGGCAGCCGGGAATAAAGTGGGCGAGGCCCGTGTTGTGGCGGGTGTCGTAGACAAGCGGCGCGGCGCAGGCCCCGAAGCACCACAGTTCGCCCTTGACGTTGCGCAGGTTGCGCCGTTCGGGCATGGGCACGCCGACATAGAGCGTCACCGGCTCGCGCCCGGCAAAGGCTCCCTCACTGGCGAGCTTGTCCAAGGCGTGGCGCAGGGCCGACAGACAGCCGAAACAGGCCCCGCCCTCCAGCACCCGCACCGCGTCGTAGGCCCCGGCGCAGCCGATGACCGGCCGCGTGAAAACACGGCGCAGCTTGGCCGGATCGGCCCCCACCACCTCGATGGCGGCAAGGTTGGTCTCGCCCAGGCCCTCCTGGCGGGCCAGACGCAGCATGGCCACCTCGCTTGCGCCGATGCCCATGAGGTCCGCCGCCACCGTGTCCACGGCGCACACGTCCGTGCCCGCCGCGATCACGTTCATGTCCGGCACCGCCGCCCCGGACAGCGGGGCCTGGCCCTGCACCGCCCACAAGCCGTCGAGCACGGTAAGCGCCGGCCGGACCAGGCGCAGGATATCCACCACCTTGGCGTTGATGTCGTTGCGGTGGCAGAACATGCGCTGCTCGTCGCACACCAAGCCGTAGAGATTCTTGATGCCGAGGGTGACCAGCGTGTGCACGTGGGTCTTCATCTTGGGCACATTGACGAGCACATCGGCCTCGGCCACGGCGCGCGGCAAGAGCACCGGATCGAAGAGAAAGGCGTCGGGATTGGCCACGACCAAGGGCGCGTCGTTGTCGAAATGGACCACCTCGCCGCCGCAGGCGGCAACCGCCTTGGTGAAATCGGAAAGGCAGGACAGGGCGCGCTCCAGGGACAGGCCGTAGCCCGGGTTGTCGCCGACCAGCACCCTGGCCGCCCCGGCATCGCGCAGCAGGCGCACCAGGGCCAGGATGACCCGTTCGTCCGTCACGATGGCGCAGGGATTGCGGGGATCGGGGCGCACCAGATTGGGCTTGACCAACACGCGCCTGCCCCGGACCATCCCCGGCAGGTCGCAGCAGGCCCCGACGGCCTCGGCCACCAGCACGGCCACGACCGCCAGACTTTTGCCCGTGTAGTCGCTCGGGCTTTCGGGCACCGGACGCGAGGCTAGGGCGACACGAGGGCGCGCCATGCGATTTTTCCTCCTGGGGTTCTGGGCAGCGCCTCGCGGACTTCGATGACGCGCGGCATCTTCATGCGGTGCAGCCGGCCGACCAGATAATGGCGCAGCCCGGCCGGGGACAGTTCGGTCCCGACGCGGGGCACCACCACGGCCTTGGCCACTTCGCCGCGCAGGACATCGGCCTCGGGAATGACGATGCACTCGGCCACGTCCGGATGCGTTCGAAGCGCCTCCTCGATCTCCACCGGAAAGACCTTCATGCCGCCGACCTTGAGCAGCATGCTTTGGCGGCCGGCGAAATAGAACGCGCCATCGGGCTCGCGGCGCACGATGTCGCCCGTGCGAAACCGCCCGCCAAAGAGACGGAATTCCGGCCGCGCCTCCTCGCCGAAATACCCCGGGCACACCCCCGGCCCGGACACGACCAGTTCCCCGGGTTCGCCGTACTCGGCCTCGGAGCCGTCCTCGCGCACGACCCGGGCCAGGTAGCCGGGAACCGGCCGCCCCAGCCGGCAGGCGGCATGGGCCTCTCCCGGTCGGTTGGCCAGCCCCACGCCCGTGGTTTCGGTGCTGCCCCAAACAGGCAGGATGGACAGGGAAAAGCGCGCCAGAAGCCCGGAAGCCAGGGCGGAAGGCACGTGCATGCCGCCGGATTCGGCCACCCGAACCGTGGCCAGGGGATTGCCCGAGCCCGCCGGCAGGCGCAGCAGGGTTTCGTAGATGGCGGCCACGGCCATAAGCGCCGTCACCTTGTGGCGCGAACACGCCCCGGCCACGGCCTTGGCCGCCACCCGGTCGCACAGGACGAGACGGCCGCCGAGGAAAAGCGGACGCATGAGCGTCTCGTGGGGATGGACGAAAGCCGGCATCAGGCACAGGTGCACGTCCTCGGGAGTGAGCGCGAAGGCGGTAACCGAAGCCTCGGTGTTGGCGAGCAGGTTGCCAAGCGTGGTCACGGCCCCCTTGGGCGCGCCCGTGGTGCCGGAAGTGAAGTTCAAATAGACCGGGTCGTCCGGCCCGACTTCGGGCAAGGCGGCCGGGAACGGCCCGGCGCACAGCGCCTCGAAATCCGACAGCCCGGCGGGAACGGCGGCACCGGCCGCATCCATGACGATCAGGGCAAAGGGCGGCTTGCCGCCAGTCAGGTTTTCGAGCAGGGGCAAAAATTCGGCCGCGACGCAGACCACGGCCGGGGCCAGTCGGTTAAGCACGGCGCGCAGCACCGGCGGCGGCTGGTTGGGGTCCAGGGGAAAAAAAACGCCGCCACAGGCGGCGGCGGCGAGAAACGCGGTGATGGCCGCCGGGGTCTTGCGGGACAGCACGGCCAGACGCCCGCCCTTGTCCAGGCCGCGCCCGGCCAGGGCCGCCGCCAGCCGGGCCGCGCGCTCGGCCAGTTCGCCGTGGCGCACGACCGTCGCCCCGTGCAAAATGCACGCGCCGTCGGGAGCGGCCTCGGCGTTGCGGCGAGCCAGGGCGTAGAGCCCGCCGCGAAGCGTTCCGACGGGACCGGAGACCCGGCGGTGCGCCGGGAAGGGCTTATTTTCGGACATAGCCCAACATACGTCAAAAAAAGCGTTTTTGGCAAGATGGGCGCACGGTTGTCCGGCGATTGCCGACCGACCCGATCCGGTATAAAGCCATTGCGTCCCGCCGGAACCACCCGGCCGGACGGCGTTCCACCACATCGCATCGCGCGGAGGCGGCATGAATACGCGGCGTTTGGCCCTGACGTTTTGCCTGGCTGCCCTTTTTTCGTGGCTGCTTGCTTCCGGCCCGGCCCTGGCCGCGACCCCGGACGACGACACGCGGCCCATCAAAACCGGTGCCAGTATCACCGGCATCGTGGAAGAAGACTATACCGACGGCTTGCTGCTGACCACGGACGACGGCGTCACCTATCTGGTGCTCACCCCGGACGCCATCAACCTGGAACAGGAAGAGGCGTTCCAGAAAAAATTCAAAAACAAACGGGTCACCCTGACCGGCAGCGTCTACCGCGACGAGGACGGATCACTCAGCCTCTACGTCGATTCCCTACCCACCCGGTGATGCAGGGGCGATCCGGCGCTACATGTAGCCCAGGGCGCGCAGCTGCTCCATGGCCTCTTCCTTTTCCTGATCCCGGCCGGCCCGCTCCCCGCAGCGGTCGGTGAGATCCTGCTCCCAGGCCGGAAGATCGCTTTGGCGCATGGTGCCGGTCTTGGTGCCGAGGCTGCGGTAGCCTTGCCGGTACAGCTCGCAGAAGGGGATGTCGTTGCCGCGCGTGATGTCCCACACGTCGCGCTCGAGCATATGCAGGATGGGGTGGATGCGCGTATGCGGCGGGTCTTCGCGCGGGCTTTCGTAGTCCTCGTGGGCCCGGGCCGGGTGTTCGTCCCAGCGGATGGCCGTGCCGAGCGCCGCCACGCCCTCCCGGCGCAAAAAGGCGTTTAGGGGCGCGACCTTCATCAGCTGGTTGCCGAGGGGCGATTCCGGATCAAAGGGAAAGGCCTCGCCGGTGAAGCCCGTCCGGACCAGTTCCGCCCGGCTGTCCTCGGACAGCGCGGCCACGGGAACGACGTCCCCGATACGCGGCTTGCGCGACAGGACGTCGTCATTGGCGACCACGGTCAAATCCAGTCCCCAGGCCTCGACCAGGCGCTTTTGAAACGCCACGACCTCGTCAAAGGGGTCGCCTTCGTTGATGGTCACCACCCGGGGCATGGAAAGCCCCCGTTCGGCGCAGACCTGCCGCGTGATCCAAAGCACCAGGGTGCTGTCCTTGGCCCCGGTCCAGGCCAGCCGGAAATCCGGTCCGAACCGGCCGATGGCCCCGGCGATAATATCCTTGGACAGGGCTATTTTCCCGTCCAGGGACAAGGACCAGCGGGCCTCGCGTTGTATTTCGTCCATACCCGTTCCTTGAGGGAGGCTTTGAGCCTGCCCGTTTTTGCTGGCTTGTACAGGCCACGGCGCGGCATGGGCAAGTTGTTTCGCCAAATTCGCGTGGCCCCAAAACAGCCGCCGACGCCCCTTCCCTTGCGCAAAGGGCGCGGGAATGCAATAAAGGAGGTTGCATTATTCGATTTTCCGGCATCGCGCCTCAACGTTTGCAACCGACGCTTTCCTCGTTTTCATGGGGCATGCGCATGGCCGTCGACCGCAACGTATCCGCGTCCCCCCCGCAGGACGCCCTCAAACGCCGGGTGGCAACCCTCGAGGCCCTGGTATCCAGCCTGCGCCAACGCCAGCAGCGGTCCGAAGTCTTCTTCGAGCGTTCCGTCATGGGCATCCTGCTCGGCGATACCGAGGGGAACCTGCTCGACGCCAATCCCCGGGCCCAGGAACTGCTGGGGTATACCCACGAGGAACTCCGCGCCACCAACATCCGGGACATCATCCATCCCGACGACCTGCGCCTGGTTTCCTCCCAGGCCGGCCCCCTGGCCGCCCTGGCCGGCCTGCCCTTCTCCATCGAACGCCGCTACCGCCGCAAGGACGGCACCTGGCTGCCGGTCCAGGTCGATTTCAGTCCCCTGGACGACTCCGGGCGGGTTTTCCAGATCATGCTCCAGGACATCACCGCCCGCCGGGCCGCCGAGGAGGCCAAAAACGCGGCCCTGGCCCAGGCCCGCAGCGCCAGCCAGGCCAAATCCGCCTTTCTGGCCAACATGAGCCATGAAATCCGCACGCCCTTAAACGGCGTCATGGGCATGCTCCAGCTGCTGCTCGCCACCCCCCATTCGCCGGAACAGGACGAATATCTGCACACGGCCATGGACGCGGCCGCCGCCCTGCTGCGCCTTTTATCCGACATCCTCGACTTCTCCAGCCTGGATGACGGCACCATGACCCTGTCCGACGAGCTTTTTACCGTGGGCGACGTCCTCGACCCGATCATCGCCTCCTTCACCCACGAGGCCAGCATCAAAGGGCTGGAATTTTCCTGCCACGTGGCCCCGGCAATCCCGGCCCACCTGTGCGGCGATCCGGCCCGGCTGCGCCAAATCCTCTACAACCTCACCGGAAACGCCATCAAATACACCACGTTCGGCAAGGTGGCACTGGACGTGACCCCGCTACCCCAGCCGGAGTCCTCCGATCTGGCCATGCTCGAATTCGCCGTGCGGGACACCGGCATCGGCATCCCCGCCGCCAAACTGGCCCAGGTGCTCGACGCCTTTGCCCAGGCCGACGCCTCGGTGACCCGTGCCTACGGCGGGCAGGGGCTGGGCCTGACCATCGTCCGGGCCCTGGCCGAGCGCATGGGCGGCCGCATTCTGCTGTCCAGCCAGGTGGGAAAGGGCACGGAGGTGCGGGTGCGCCTGCCCTTTGTGCTGCCGCCGGGAGAGGCCTGCCCGGCCCCGCCTTGCGCCAAGCCCTGCCTCATCGGCCGCCGGGTCCTGGTGGTGGAGGACGAAGCCATCAACCGGCTGACCATGCGGGCCATGCTGCAACGGCTCGGCTGCGAGGCGGTCATGGCGGAAAACGGCCGGGAAGGCCTGGCCAGACTGGCCCGGGAAGATTTCGATTGCGTGCTGATGGATGTGCGGATGCCGCTTCTGGACGGGCTTTCCGCCACCCGAGCCGTGCGGGACGGATCCGCCGGGGCGCGCAATCCGGCCGTGCCCATTTTGGCCCTCACCGCCCAGGCACTGACCGGGGACCGGGAACAGGCGCTCGCCGCCGGGGTCGACGGCTACGTGGTCAAGCCCGTGGACCTGGACGCGCTGGCCCGGGCCATGAACGCGGTCATTTCCGAATGCCGGGGCGACGCGTAACCGCGTCCTTTCCCCCGCCCACCCGGCGGTAGGCGGCAACGGCCAGGGAAACGGCCGCGTCCCAGGTGAGCTCCCGCGCCCGGTCCAGCCCCTTTTGCCGCAGCATGGCGGCAAGCTCCGGGTCCGTCAGCACGCGCCCCAGCGCGGCGGCCAGCCCTTCGGTATCCGACGGATCGACCAGCAGGGCCGCCTCCCCCGCCACCTCGGGCACGGCCGGGGCGCTGCTCGCCACCACCGGTGCGCCGCAGGCCATGGCCTCGGCCACGGGCAGGCCGAATCCCTCGCCAAAAGTCGGATAAACGAAGGCCGCCGCGCCGCTATACAGCGCCGGCAGGTCGTCCTGGGCGACGGAACCGGCGAAGACGATGCCTTCCCCGGCCCCGTCACGGCGCATGGCTTCGTGAAAGGCGGCGAAAAGCCGGTCCCGACCGCCGGCCAGGACCAGCAACGGCGCGGCCCCCCCCATCTCCCGACGCAAAATGCGATAGGCGGCCACGAGTCCGGGCAGATTCTTGCGCGGCTCGATGCGGCCAAGATAGAGCAGGTACGGTCCTTCCGGGAGCCCGAGCCGTCGGCGCACGGCGGCAAGGCGCGCCGGATCGGTCACGGGAAAAAATCCTTCGCCAACGCCGTTAAGGGCAAACGCCACCCTGTGCCCGGGCACGCGGTAGCGTGAAACGATCTCCCGGCGGCTGAAATCCGAAACGGTCAGCACCATCCCGGCCCGGCGGGCGCTGCCCGGATAGAGCAGCCGCATGAGCGAGCCGAGTCCCTTGGGGAAGTATTGGGGCAGGGATTCGTGCAGGATGTCGTGCACCGTGAGCACCGTCGGCGGACCGCCTAACAGGGGACCGACGTACTGGCAGTGCAGCACATCCACTTCGCGCGCCGCCCGGGCCGGAAACGGCCGGACCAGCCGGCCGAAACGGCCCGGCGGGATGGGCCGCAAGGCGACGTTCGACGCGCCCGGGGCCAGGGCCCGGGCGGCCTGCCCCTGCGGATCGGCGACATAATAGACGAAATCGATGTCCGGCGCGGCAAAGGGCAGCCGGGCGGCCAGATTGGCGATATAGGTGCGCGAACCCTGCATGAGGTCGGAAAGCCCATGCAGGTCGAGCCCTACCCGCATGTCCGGCCGCCCGCCTTTTTGCCGAAAAACGTCCGGCCGGTCAGTCGCGAGCACACGGCCAGCCCCGCGCCCAGGGCAAAGGCGAAGGCCCTGGCGCAGACGATGCCCGGGGCGACGACGGCCACGGGCGCGTCCCGCCGGGCCGCCAGCCGGGTAAACGGCGCGGACGAGGCGACGAGCGCCAAGCCCGCCACCAGGGCCACCCCGCCGCCGAACGCCGCAACCGGCCACAGCAAAATCCCCAGGCCGCACACTCCGGCCAGCGCCGTCTGCACGCGAAGGAGCCCCGGGGTGTAGCCGTCGCGCAAAATCTTTTGCGGATGGGCCCGGCAGGCGGCCAGACGCCAGTAGGCCCGCCGGGCCTTGATGCGCAGGTAGCCGGACAGGCTGGCCGGATGGCGGTGATAGGTCATGGCCCGAGGAGCGAAGACCAGCCGGTGGCCGGCCCGGCACAGGCGGTAGGAAAATTCCGTATCCTCGTTGTCGGCCACGGGAAAGGACGTGTCGAAGCCGCCCTGGGCCACGAACACCTCGCGCCGGAAGGCGGCGGCATAGGTGGCGACCAGGTCGAGACAGGGAAATTTCGCGGCGAACCGGTAGCGGTCCTCGAATTCGAGCTGGGCGAACCGGGCCACAAGCTCCGTCTGCCGGGTGCGGTAGGCCCCCTGGACGCCGGAGACGGCCGGATCGTCGAAGGGCCGGATCAGCTGGGCCAGAAAATCGGGAAACGGCGTGCAATCGGCGTCGGTGAAAACCAGGATGTCGCCCGTGGCCCGTAGCGCCCCGGCATTGCGGGCCGCGGCCGGCCCCTGGTTTTCCTGGCGCACGACCATGGCCCCCCGGGCGGCGGCAAAGGCCGCCGTGGCGTCGGTGGAACCGTCGTCCACGACAACCACTTCCACCCGCCCTGCGTCCACGGTCTGGCGGGACAAAGCGTCCAGGGTGTCGGCCAGGGTCGCCGCCGCGTTGTAGGCCGGCACGATGACGGAAATGGAAAGGGAAAGGGGAGTGGTAGGAGAAGGAGGGGGAGGAGGAGCGGACAAGAGGGTGCGAGAGGGGAAACCCTTTGCAAAGGGTTCTCCCCTCTCGCGCTCTCCCCTTCCTAAACTTTTTAATGTTACCATGGGATAATATAGATTTTTTTTGGCAAGAGGCAGAAGGACGGCCACACCGACCCTACACCTGCGAGCCGCGCAAAAGGTGCCGCACGAACACCCGGCCGGCCCGGACGTTTCGCGCCATCTCGCCCGGGGAAACCAGGGAGGCAACGGCCCGCTTAAGCAGAAAGGACGGCCGCAGGTAGAAGCAGCGTCGGGCCAGATCACAAAGCCGCACCAGCTCGCGCGGCCCGAGGGTCTCGTTTCGCACCACGCAGTTGTGCAGGCCCTTGGGCGTGAGCCAGTCGCGCCAGGTTTCGGCCGTGATGTGCCCCCGGGCGGCGTATTCGGCGTAGGCCTCGGTGCCGGGGTAGACCATGACCGGGTAGAACTGGGCCGTGTCCGGGGCCAGTTTGATGGCGAAGTCGATGGTGGCCATGATGGACTCGCGGGTATCGCCCGGAAAGCCGAAGATGAAGCAGCCGTGGACCTTGATGCCGGCCGCCCTGGCATCGGCCCGGAAGCGTTCCATGCGCCCCGCCGTAAGGCCTTTTTTCATGGAGGTAAGGGCGGTGGGATCGGCGGATTCGAAGCCCACGCACACTTGCCTGCAACCGGCCCGGCCCATGGCGACGAGCAGATCGGGGGCCAGATCGGCCCGGCTGTTGGCCGTCCACTCGAAGCGCAGTCCCCGACGCCTGATGGCGGCGCAAAAGGCCTTGCAGCGCGCCCGGTCGGCAGTCAGCGTGTCGTCCTCGAAAAAGACCGTGCGCAGCCCCGGAAAATTGTCCAGGCACCAGGCCACTTCGTCGAGCACGTCCTCGATGGGCCGGTAGCGCGCCTTGCGCCCGGTCAGGGTCTGGGGATGCAGGCAAAACGAGCAGCGAAACGGGCAACCGCGCGAAGTGGCAAGCGTCACCATGGGCGGCTTGGCGTTGGGGTTGAAATAGCGGCGGATGTCCAGGTGGCGCTTGTAGACCGGGGCCACGGGCGGGAGCGCGCCCAGGTCCTCGATGTAGGGCCGGTCGGGATTGTGGACCGCCACGCCGGACTCGTCGACAAAGCTCAGGCCCTCGATTTTGGCCAGTCGCGCGTCGGTCGCCGGGCCGCTTTCCAGCACCCGGGCCAGTTCCAGCACCGTGGCGTCGTATTCGCGCCGGGCCACGGCGCAAACAGCCCCGGGGACGCTCGTCAGCACGTCTTCCGGCAAGGCCGAGGCATGGGGCCCGACCAGGACCGTGAAAACCCCGGGCAGGACGCGGCGCAGGGCGGCGGCGGCGGCGATGTCGGCGTCGATGCTCGGCGTGGCGGTGTCGATGACCGCCAAAACGGGACGCTGCCGTTCGGCCCGGGCGATGACGGCCGGCAGGTCGAGGCCGGCGGCCGGGGCGTCCAGCAGGTCCACGTCGTAGCCGTCGGCCTCGAGCAGGGCCGTGGCCTGGGCCAGGAACAGCGGGAAATACAGGGTGCCGGACTTGGTGACGGCCGGGGAACGCTGGGGCCGGGAAAAATTGGGCAGAAAAGGAGAATTCAAAACCAGCACGGGCATGGCGGGGGTCATGATGGCGCGCGCCTCCGAAGCGGGGGAATAAGATATCTTCCATGATAGGCGAAGGAACGCATACGGGCAACCGGGGCGGGCGCCTTTGCCCATCCCTTGCCATTGGCCGCAACTGCGGCCACACTGCCCCCTCGGCCCGCGCTCGCCCGGCCGGCCCGGAACATGCCATGAACGTACTGCTTATAAACGTCCACGCCACCCACGTGGACCAGACCACCGATGACCGGGAACCTGGGTGCCCGAAGCAAGGCGAAGACCGCTTTGACGGCCGCGCCAAAACGGAGCGCCGATGAATCCGGGCAGTGCCGCCGGTCGTCATCATCCTCCCCCACCGCCCGCTTTCGCCGACCATGCGCCCGCCGAGCCTTCCCGCAGGCTCTTCTGGTTGCTTTTCGGCCTGATCCTGGCCGGGTCCCTGGCCTTGCGCCTTTACCATGTGGGCACCCCCCAGCTGTGGGAGGACGACTATCTCAACCTCGACCGGGCCCTGATGGACCCGGCCCGGCTCATCGCCATCCAGCAATACCAGGGACCGGCGGACACCATCTTCGACTTCCAGCCGCCCCTTTCCTACCTGCTCGTCCACGCCGCCCTGGCCGTGTCCAAGACCACCATGGCCGCCCGCCTGCCCTCCATTCTGGCCGGCATGCTGTCCATCCTGGCCATCGGACTGCTCGGCGCGCGCACGGGCGGAGGCAAGGCCGGACTGGCCGCCGCCGCCATGACCGGGCTGTCCCTGTTCCATCTGGATTTTTCCCGGGCCATCAAGCCCTATGCCCTGTTTTTATGCACCCTGTCCTTTTCCCTGTATTTCCTCGTCCGCTGCCTGGAGGCGAAGCTTGCCCGGCGCCCGGCCTGGTTGACCGGCTATGCCGCGGCCACGGCGGCCATGCTGGCCACGGCCTACCAGGGCGTGCCGGTGCTTCTGGCCGAGGGACTGTGCTTTCTGGGCCTGTATGTGGCCAGGAAAGGCGTTTTCAGCGCCGCCGACCGCAACTGGCGGCTGGGGCAGATCGTCCTCGCCGCCGACGCGGCCGTACTCGTCTGGCTGCCCCTGGCCCCGGGCCTGCTTTTCGTGCGCGAATTCCTGGAAAACCCGCGCGTCGATCCCTGGCAGGGTTTGGGCGGAACGTTTTTCGCCAATATCCTCAATGGGCTGTATTACCAGCACGCGGCCGTGCCACTGGTCAGCACGCTGCTGCTGATCGCCCTGGCCCTGCTCGGGCTGCTGGTCGGCCGCCGCGCCCCGGTCCTGCTGCTGGCCGCCGTCGGGCTTTTCCCCGCGCTGGCGGTGCTCTCCAGCCAGTCGGACCTGCGGCCCATCGTGTCCTGGCGACACATGGTCTGCCTGTTCCCGGGGCTGGCCGTCTTCGCCGGCGCGGGCGCGGCGTTCACAGCGGACATGGTGGCCGGCTACATGGCCAAAAAAATGCGCCTCGGCACGGCGCTACTCGTCACCGCCGCCCTTTGCGCCGTGACCATGGGACCGGGACTGACCCGCATCCGCGACGACGCCTCCCGCACCCTGTCCAACGACCGGGACCTTTTCCGATACTTGAGCCGCCTGCCCGTGACCTGGACCGGCCTGACATTCACCGGCTACCAGCGAAACACCAAGGCCTTCTCCGCCAGATGGCACCTGCCCGGCCGCTTTTCCGGCCCGGGCGACTTTTCCGGCCCGGGCTACGGCCGCACCCTGGTCGTGGATTCCTTCACCGCCCCGTCCCAGCGGCTTCGGGCCATGCCGCGCGGCACGCTGCTGGCCTCCTGGGGCACCGGTATCTTCAAGACCCGCGTCTCCCTGGCCGGGCTCCCCCGCCGGGCTCCCCTGCTGCTGGCCCCGAACGCCGACGGCTCGGCCGCCTACGGCGACGATTTCCGCGATTGGCGCTACTACCGCGACGCTTTTGCCTCGCGCAATTTCACCGTGGACACGGAAGTGGGCCTGCTGCGCCCCACCCGCTACGAAAAGCCGGCCATGGCCGTGTGGCGCTTCGACCTGCCCCCGGGCAGCGCCGGGGCCGTCGTGCGGGCCAGCGTGGTCGCGGCGCTCTACAAGCGCCATCCCGACAAGCCCGCGGATTCGCTCCTTTCCATCGCGGCCAGCGCCGATGGCAGGACATTCACACCCCTGGCCGTTTTGTCCCACGCCGATTTCCTCTTGCCCGACGGCACGCCGCGCACGCAAAAAAGGCATTTTTTCGAAGAACTGGGCTTTTACCACGAATGCCGCGAAGCCGTAGCCCGCCTGGACCTGACACCTTTTGCCGCCGGCGGCACGGTCTACGTGCGCGTAACCTACGCCCCGGGCGTGCGCGAAGGATTTCTCAACGTGGCCGGACTGGCCGTGACGGCGGAATTTCCCGAGGGAGCCCGGCCCGAGGTCGATCCCCTGGCTTTTTACGCCGCCAACCTGGCCCGAAACTGCGCCGCACCGGCCTACACGCCGGACAGCCATCTCCTCGGCCAGGCCGCCTACGTCTTTGCCGCCCCGCAGCATCCGGAGCTGGCCGCGCGCCTGCCCGGAGGGGAGGTCGTGGGCTCACCGGCCGATCTGGCCGCCTTCACCGCCGCCCACCCGGACCTCGATCCCGCCTACGTGCTGCGCGACGCGTCGGGCGCGCCGGCGGTCATCGTCCACGACCCGGCCTTAAACCCGGACGGCGACGCGCCACGCCTTGCCGGACCCGAGGCCCAGGCCGTCCTGGACGTGGCCGCCAAAAAACCTTTCGACGTGGGCACGGCCTGGTTATGGGGCAGGATCGATGCGCCGACCATCGCTATCGGCTCCACTTCCCTGCGCATCCCGGTGTCCGCCCCGGACGGGGCGGTGCTGCGTCTCACCCCGGGCGGCAAGGGGCTGCTCGCCTTCAGCCCGAATTTCGATCCGCCGGATTTCACCGATACCCCCAACGCGCATTTCCGCAATATGGCGGCGTCCACATCCTATCCGGAGTATGCCGGCGGCGTGACCTGCCGGCCCGGCACCTCCTGCTCGTTCGATTACGTCATCGTCTCCGGCCTGCCCATGACCGAGCTGCGGCTGATGACCTATCCCCGGCTCTACGGCGAACCCGGCAGCACGGGAAGTTGCCAGGTCTCGGTTTCCACCGACGGCCAGCACTTCCGGACCCTGGTCGATTTTCGCCGCTCCAGGAAATTCACCTGGTCGCCCATGTTCACCCGGGATTTCACCCGGCTGCCCTTCGACAAGCCGGCCACCTTCGTCACGGTGCGCTTTTCGCTTTTCGCCAATGCCAACGCCGAGTTCTGGTCGCCGACACGGCCCATCGACCGCATGGTGGTGGAAGCCGACCTCGACGCGCGTTCGCTGCCGCCCGTGAGGCTCAGGCCCGGAGCGGTCCCGCTGCGGCTCACTGGCGCGCCGGACAACAACCTGCACCTGACCTTCGATCCCCACCGGCCGGGGCTCGAACGGGTCTGGCCCGGGGACTAGGATCGTATCCTTGAAAGACGTGCACACGGGTTTCGATCGGCACAGAAAGGAACGCATCACGAGGCCGCCCAAAAGCCGTTTCCCCTCCACAGCCGGCCGTGCTATGCGCTTGTGACGTGATGTCAGGAAAAAAAACCGGCGCATTGCGGCCCGACGCCGCCGACTGGATCGCGCTTGTGCTCGGGCTTTGCGCCCTGGCCCTGCGGCTAAACGACCTTGGCGCGCCCTCGGCCTCGTTTTACGACGAACTGACGACCCTGGCCCGCAGCCTTGCCCCGAGCATGGGCGAGGTTCTGCGCGCCGCGCGCTGGCAATATCCGCCCTATATCGATTTCCAGCCGCCGCTCTACTACCTCATGGTCCACGCGGCCATCGGCCTTGGCCACACGGACTTTTTCGCCAGACTCCCGGCGGCGCTTTCCGGCGCGGCCAGCGTTCCCCTGCTCTACCTCGTCGGACGCCGGCTCGGCGGCAAGGCGGTTGCGCTTTTCGCGGCCGCCGCCCTGGCCGTGAACCTGCACCATGTCGACGTCAGCCAGCAGACGCGTCTTTACGCCTTTTACGGGCTGGCAAGCCTCGGCGCGCTCTGGGCGCTGCTGCGCGCCCTCGGGAAAAACGACGGGAAACGGCGGACGGTCGCCGCCTGGGCGCTCTACGGCGTGTTCCTGGCCCTCGGGCTTTACACGTCCTATCTGGCCGGGACCTGGCTTGTGGCGGGCCTCGCCTTGACGCTCCTGGCCCTTATCCGGCCAGCCCCGTCTCCGGGCGTGGGAAACGACGCGGGCGACGGGCAACCCGCGCCCCATCGCCGGCGCAGCCTGATTCTGGGCTGCCTCCTGGCCAGCCTGGCCGCGCTGCTCCTTTTCTGGCCCTGGCTTACCGCCACCGCGGGCATGCGCGGCTACCTGCTTGCCGCCGCCGCGCCCAATCGCCCGGCCCTCGGAACGGCCCTGGCCCATGTTTTCGCCGCCTTTTCCAGCCAGTACGCCACCTTTACCGGCCGGCCGGAGCTGCCCTGGCTGCTGGCCGGGCCGGCCCTGCTCGGCCTTGTCGCGGGCCTTTGCACGCGAAAGCGACGCTTCGCGACCGTGGCCGCCGTTCTCTGGTTCGCGGCGTTTTTTTTGCCGGTCTGGTTCAAGGCCAACGCCACCCACCATTTCCAGGCCCGCTACGTGCTGCCCTGCCTGTTTCCGGTGCTGCTCCTGGCCGGCATGCTGCCGGCGGCCCTTGGCGACCGGCTGCCGCGAAACCTCGCCGGCGGGGCCTTGCGCCTCGCCCTGTCCGTGTTGCTGGGGCTGACCCTGGCCGCGCCGAGCCTGCCGGTCTATCCCTCCTACTACCGCCGCGACGACAGCCGGCTCAAGCCCCTGGCCGCCTTTTTGCGCGACCGGGCCGCATCGGGCGTGGCCCTCGATTTCGCCGGCTACAGCCCGCCCTGGACCCGGTTTTATTTCGCCACCTTCGTGCGCTGGTACCTGCCCGGCGTGTTCGAACCGCCCCTGCCGGAAAACGACCGGAGCTTCCGGGAGTGCCTGCTGGTGACGCCCGCCGACGATCAGGCCCCCCCCCCGCCGCCCGGCGCGGCCTTTCTCGGCGCGCTGGCCCGGGTACGCGTGTTCCGCACCCCGCTTTTAAACGCCGCCCCGCTGCTGCTGCGGCCCAACACCGCGGGACAGGTCTTTTTCGAAACCGATTTTCGCATCCTGCCCAAGGCCTTTGCCCATATCTGGGACAGCCAAAACATCCGCATAAAACCCAAGGGCCTGCTGCCGGCCGATCGTTCCGCCTCCGGCAGCGTCACCTACGCCTTTTCTCCCCTGCCCGGGCAGCGTATCGCCCTGACCCGGCTGGCCCTGGACGCCAGGGTGACGGGCTACCCCGGCATTCCGGTCGCTGGCCGCGTGCTGGTGCTGGTCGGACCGGCCCTGGACAAACTGGTCCCCTACGATCCGGGCGCCCTGCCGCCGCCGGGCAAGACCCTCTACGTGCGGCTGATCCTCGAACCCGGCCCCAGGCGCGAAACCGTGGAAGTCACCCGGCTGGCCCTGGCCGCCGCCGTAAGCGGCCAGCCGGACCCGGGCATCACCCCGGAAGCGGAAGGACAGCGACGCCTCGCCGCCAACACCCTCGTCGTGCCGTACGAAAAGGACGCCCTCTATCCCGGTCGCCGGCCGCTTGCGACCCTGCCCGCCTCCCAGGCCGGACAGGCCGCCCCCCTCCTCGTGGCGACAATCGGCGACACGGCCTACGTCGATCCCGCCCTGTCCCCGGACTACGGCCGGCTGGCGGCGGACAAACCGCTCACCCTGGTCAATCCCGGCAGCCTGTCCATCCCCCTCGACATCTGGAAGCTTGCCGGCTCGCCCCGGGGGCCGCATCTGACCGTGGGCGGGGCGACGTTCCAGGTTCCCCTGACCGGCAGAAACCTGGTTGCGACCCTGGCGGCCAAGGGCCGGGGCGAGGCCGCCCTGCGTCCGCTTTTCACCCCGGACGGCTACGATCCGGACATGGCCGACGTCGCGGACCGCGTCACGCGCCTGCCCAGGGAGCCGGTCCTGACCTGCCCGGACGACAAGCCCTGCGCGGTCACTTACGCCCTGGTCACGGGCTACCCGGCGCGGACGCTGCGCCTCACCTGGTTCCCCCGGGTTTTTGCCGACGCGGCCGGCAAAAACGGCTTGCAAGCCGCCTATTCCCTGGACGGCGGGGCCTACCGTCCCCTCGACGCCCTGACCAGCTCTGGCTCGGGCCGCTGGGAAGGGCTTGGCGTCGGCCGGACCGTCACGGCGGACCTCGGGGGATTTACGGGCACGCTACGGGTGCGCTTCACCCTTTCCGACGACGCGGCCCAGCTATGGTCCTCCCTGGAGACGCCCATGGCCCTGTCGCTGTCCCTGGATACAGGGAGCCTGCCCGCGCTTTCCCTGCCGCCCGGCCGCACGCCGCTCCGGGCCGATTGCCCGGAATCCGACGGCGTGCTAGCCTTGCCGATGCCCCTTAGCGACAGCCCGGTTGGTGCGCCATGAGCACCGCCCCCCCTGCGTCCTCCCCCATCGTCATCGTCGGCGGCGGCGTGGCCGGGCTTGCCTGCGCCGCCAAACTGACCGAGGCCGGCTGGCCGGTGGTCGTCCTCGAACGTGAACACGAGTTCGGCGGCCTGTTGCGCTCCGTCACCCTGGACGGCGTCGTGTTCGACCTCGGCCCCCATGTGCTTTTCCTCGACCATCCGGGGCGCGGCGAGGCGTTCTTGCGCGAGGTCCTCGACGGCGCGCCCGTCATCCGCCACCCCTTCGCCTTCGCCATCCACGCCGGCGGGCGCTATTGGAAATTTCCCAACCATTTCGACTTCCTGCGCTACCCCACCCGCTACAAGCTCGAAGCCCTGCGCGCGGCCCTCAAACGCCGGGGCGCGCCGCCCCCGGAGCCCATCCCCGCTTCCCTGGAACTGGCGGAAAAATGCGGCCCGGGACTTTACAGGCAGCTCTTCCGGGACCTTTTCGCCAAAAAGGCCCTCATGGACCCGGCCGAGCTGCACCACTACTGGCTGGCCCGGGTGGACCGCACCATCGACAACGCCAAGGAGCCCTTCATCCCCCGGGGCAAGGCCGGGGCCGTCCTGGCGGCGCTCGGCCGGCTGCGCCAGCGCTACACCTATCCCCGGGGCGGCCTTGGCGACGTGCCGCGCCGGCTGGCGGAGCGCATCCGGAAAGGCGGCGGCGAAATCGTGACCGGCGCGACCGACATCGTCCTCGAACACCAGGGCGACCGCATAACGGCCGTTCTTCTGCCCGACCGCCGCATCCCCTGCCGGCACCTGGTCTGGACCGCGCCCTTAAACGCCCTCAACAGGGCCCTGGGTGCGACGACCGTCCCCAGGCTCCCCACCATCACCATGCGGCTGGCGCTTCTGACCTACAACCGCGCACAGCGGGTCCACCGGCCCTACGTCTACACCTACCACCCGGACCCGGCCATGCTGGCCAACCGCATCTATTATCCGGAATCCATCTTCCGGGAGCTGGGGCCGGCCGACCGCGAGGGCCTGTGCCTGGAAATCAACGTGGCCACAGGCGAAGGGGAGCTCCCAAGCGAAGCCGAAACCCTTTCCCGGGCTGTGGCCGACGTGGCCCACCTGGGGCTCTACCCACCCCAGGCCCTGCGCGAGGCCCGCGTCGTCACCCTGCCGGCGGCCATGCCGGTCTATCCCCTCGACTATGAAAGGAATCTGGATGCGGCGACCACCCCGGTGCGGGGCATCGCCAACGCCCACGCCGTGGGCCGACAGGGCGGCTTCCACTTCTGCCTGACCCCGGCCGCCGTCACCCAGGGGCTCAAGATGGCGGATCACCTGCTTGGAACCGAACCCCAACCCGGAGCCTGACCACCATGGGACTGCTCGATTCCGCCCTGGCCACCAAGGGAGCGGGCGCGTCCGAACGCGTCAAAATCTTAAAGCGCCATGCCCAGGCCTTTGTGCGCCACGCCACGGCCAAACGGCTGTGGAATTTTTGCAAGGCCGAACGCAACAGGCTGCAAAAGCGCACGGTGCTCGATTCCATGCCCTATATTCTCAAGATCGAGACCACCAACATCTGCAACCTGCGCTGCGCCTACTGCTACGACGACCGCCGCGCCCCCACACCCGGGGAACGCCCCTTCGGCCGCATGAGCGCCGAGCAGTTTCGCAGCCTGCTCGACGCCGTGGGGGACTATCTCTTCAAGATCAACCTGTACGGATTCGGTGAGCCGTTCCTTTTCCCCGAAACCCTGGAGATGATCCGACTGGCCACGGACCGCAACATCGGCGTGGGCGTTTCCTCCAACCTCAATCACCGTGATCCGGACCTGCCCCGGCGCATCCTGGCCTCGGGCCTGGAAGTGCTCATTTTTTCCTGCCATGGCGTGTCGCAGGAGACCAGCAACCGGTTCATGCGCGGCGGCAACCCGAAGCTGGCCCTGGAGAACCTGCGCGCGATCATCGACGTCAGACGGGCGGCCGGCTCGAAGACGCCCTTTATCGACTGGCAGTACTGCGTGACGGGATTCAACGAGCACGAAATCGGGGAAGCCCGGGACAAGGCCCGCGAACTCGGCGTGGACCAGGTACGCTTCATCAAGCCCTTTTTCCCGGCCGACGCCCCGGACGAATGGTTTTCCAGCCGCTTTCCGCGCCAGACCTTCACCCACGACGCCGAGGCCTCGCCGGGCTGCTCGTGGCTGTACCGCTCGGCCTACGTCAACTGGGACGGCGGGCTGATTCCCTGCTGCCGCGATCCGCGCGACCTGTCGGTGGATTTCGGCAACGTGCTCGAGACGCCCTTCCCGGACGTCTGGAACAACGCCAAGTACCAGGCCGCCCGGGCGCTCCTGGCCGATCCGACCCGCAACGACCTGCGCCCCGGCATCGTCTGCGGCCGCTGCCCGGTCACGCGCTTACCCAGAGGGTAGGAGGAAGAATCCGGGGGGAAACTTTTCTGAAGAAAAGTTTTCCCCCGGGCCCCCCTTCAAAAGACTTTAACGGTTACAACTTGTTAGCCACGATCAGCTTGGCACCTTTAGAAGTTTTTGGAAGGGGAGAGCGCGAGAGGGGGACCCTTTTTTCAAAAAGGGTCCCCCTCTCGCATCTTTCTTCTCTCGCTCTTTAGTAGGGCGTGTTCTGGCTTTCCACGTCGTTCCAGACGGAGAGCGGCGCGTCGTTATTGAGCACGCGGTCGACGAAACCGTTGTTTTTCACGTCCAACTTCTTCCAGGCGGCTTTGGCCTTTTCCTTGTCCTTCCACTGGGCCACGAACTCTTGCTGGGTGATCATGCCGTTTTTATCGACGTCGTACTTGAGGTACACTTCATCCATGGTCGCGTAGCCCTTGGGATGCTGCGACTGCTTCTTGGCGCAGCCGCCAAGCGCGGCGATCAGGGCCACGATCGCCAGAATCCCCATTACGTAACGCACCATTTCCCGCTCCTTGCTGAAGTTGCCGGTTCCGCCCTGCCTGGACAGAGGGCCGCCTTTGCATGCCGGTGTCCGGGCAACCGCGGAACGTACTTGCCGCATGCGGCAGTGCCGGGACACTTTTTCCGATCCACCACATGTTTCATACAACGGCCAGCATCGTCCAGTCCCTGGAGAGGAGCGCTCCTTCAAAAAAAAGACCGAGGGGAAACCTCTTCTTCCGAAAGGCTTCCCCCCGGTCCTTTTCCCCGGAATTTTTCCATAAGAAAAAGTGCGCGGGGTGCATGACACCACGCCAGGAGCAAAAGTTTTGGGGAGGGGAGAGCGCGAGAGGGGAACCCTTTTTGAAAAAAGGGTTCCCCT
>NZ_JBLODY010000073.1:0-19756 GCF_047785625.1 Solidesulfovibrio sp. C21 | reverse complement strand
GTCCGGGGGGAACCCTTTCTACAGAAAGGGTTCCCCCCGGCGCTTTAATGTCCGGTGAGTTTGTACTTTTTGAGCTTGTATTGGAGCAGGCTTTTGGAGATGCCGAGCATCTCCGCCGCCTTGACCTGGATCAGGTTGGAGCGGGCCAGGGATCGGCGGATGAGCGCCGCCTCGATTTTTTCCAGGGTGTCGTTGAGGTTGATCTTGACCGGCAGCAGGTCCACGGCGGATTTGTACTGGCTCTCCTCGTCGCGGATCTCGCTTGGCAGGTCCTCCACCCCCACGATGTCGCCCCCGGCCAGCACCACGCAGCGTTCCACCACGTTTTGCAGCTGGCGCACGTTGCCCGGCCATTCGTAGGCCGTGAGGTAGTCCATGGCTTCGGGGGAGAATCCTTTGAATTTCTTGTTGTTCTCCCCGGAGTAGCGTTCCAGGAAATGGGCGGCCAGGATGGGAATGTCCTCGCGGCGCTCCCGAAGCGGCGGCGTCAGGATATGCACCACGTTGAGGCGGTAGTAGAGGTCCTCGCGGAAGGTCCCCGCGGCCACGGCCTCGGCCAGATTACGGTTGGTGGCGGCCAGGATGCGGATGTCCACCTCGATGGAGTCCGAGCCGCCCACGCGCTCGAACTTGCGTTCCTGGATCACGCGCAGGAGCTTCACCTGGAGTTCCGGGGACAGCTCGCCGATTTCGTCGAGAAAGATCGTGCCTTCGTGGGCCATCTCGAACCGGCCGCGCTTGCGGGCCACGGCTCCGGTGAACGATCCTTTTTCATGGCCGAAAAGCTCGGATTCGAGCACCCCCGAAGCCAGCGCCATGCAGTTGACCGACACGAAGGGGGCGTTTTTGCGCGGCGAGGCGTAGTGGACGGCCTTGGCGAGCAATTCCTTGCCCGTGCCGGATTCACCGGTGATGAGCACCGTGGACCGGGTGGGCGCGGCCTTGGCCACCATCTCCAGCACCCGCTGCATGGCCTTGCCCCGGCCGATGATGTTCTCCGAGGAGAAGCGGTCCTCCAGGGATTGGCGCAGCAGCATGTTTTCGCGCTGGGCGGCGGCGAAGCGGCTGGCCTTTTCCACGGTCAAAAGCAGCTCGTCGTTGGCGAAGGGCTTGGCGATGTAGTCGAAAGCCCCGATGCGCATGGCCTCCACCGCGCCTTCGATGCTGCCGAAGGCTGTCATGATGATGACCGGGATATAGGGGTAGTTGCGCTTGACGTGCTCGAGCACCTGCTGCCCCGTGACCTTGGGCATCTTCATGTCCGTGATGACCACGTCCACTTCGGATTCGTCGAGAAAGGCCAGACCCGTTTCCGGGTCGTCCAGGGCGGTGACGGCATAGCCGGCGTCGCCGAGCATGGCCTCGAGAATCAACAGATAGTTCTTTTCGTCGTCGAGTATCAGTATCTGGCTTGCCATGGGTATTCCAGGGAAAGGGATTGGCGTCCGTGCCGTGGGCAGGCGCGGCGTCCGGGCGGCCTATGGGGGCGTTTTACCCCAGGCTCAGGCCGGAGGGAAGGTCATGGTGACGCGCGCCCCGGCGTCCTCGGCGTTGTCCAGGGTCAGGGTGGCGTTGTGGCTTTCCACGATGGTGCGCACGATGGCCAGTCCCAGGCCCGTGCCGGCGTCCTTGGTGGTGAAAAACGGATCGAGCAGGCGGTCCTTGTTTTCCGGGCAAAAACCCGGTCCGGAATCGGTGACGGACAGGATGACCGCTTCCGCGTCGGCGGTGGCCGACACAGTGATGGCCGACGGCCGGACCTTTTCCTTGTCCTCGGTCATGGCGTCCAGGGCGTTGGACAGCACATTGTAGACGGCCCGGTAGAGCAGGTCCTTGTCGCCGGAGACGGTGAGGCCGGGCGCATAGTCGCGCGTCACGGCAATGCCCTGTTCCTCGCACTTGGCCTCGAGGAACGTCAGGGCCTGATCGCAGATCACGGCCAAATCCACCCGCTCCTGGCGCGGGGACTTTGGCCGGGCGTAATCCAGAAAATCGCCCACGGTCTTGGACAGGCGCTTGGATTCGTCGAAAATGGCCGAAAGCAACCTGGCGTTGACGCCGTCCGTGTCCTTGCCGCGCTTGAGCAGGAGCTCGGCCGTGGAGCGGATGATGCCGAGCGGGTTTCGGATCTCGTGGGCGATGCCGGCCACCATGCGGCCCATGCCGGCCAGCTTTTCCTGTTGCTGCAACTCGCGTTCGAGCTGTTCGCGCTCGGCGATGCGCTGGGCGTTGATGCGCCCGGCCCGGCTGATGATCACCCGCAGCATGATGAAAAGGAGCACCGAGGAGGCCAGGGTGGTGCCGATGATGATACGCTGGAAATCCACCACCTTCTGGTAATCGTTGGTGATGTCCTGGGTGAACTCCAGGACGCCCATGATAAATCCCTGGGGATTGCCGGGGATAAGCGAGCGTTCGATGCGCAACGGATAAATGGTGCGCAAGATCACCGAGTCCGGCTTGGGATGGAAGTTGAAAATGCTGCTGAAAAGCCCGGTGCGGCTGACCAGCTGGAAGCTCGACTTGCCCTGGTCCAGGGCTTCCATGATGGCCTCGCCGGCGTAGCCGGTCTGGCCCACAAGCTCCTTGTCCGTGGAGAACGACACCCGCTTGTCGTAGTCGTAGATGCGCACTTCGCTGACGTGGAAGCTGTGGATGGTGGACAGCACCGTCTTTTCCAGCCGGTCGTACTGGGCCGGCTGGGACAGTTCCACCCGGCCGAAACCGATGACCGTGGGCAGGGTGAAGCGCTGGTATATCTGGTGGTTGAGGTTTTCGGCCAGCAGCAGGGCGAATTCCTTCTGCTTGGCCAGCACGTCCTGGCGGGCGTAGTTGGACAGGAAGATGGAAAGGAACAGGTTGACGAGCAGGATCAGGGCCAGGGAGCTCCACGACAGGAATTTGACCAGTCCCAGGTACTGGTCGGCGTCCGTGCGGCCGGTTTTTCTCACGCCGGATTCCCTGGCCCCGCGCAGGCCGAATTCCGTTTTCGTTTCAAAAGTGGCACCAGTAACAGATATATCTCATTGATATGCTTGTATCGTTTAGGATGCCGGACGTCGGAATGCCTGTCCGGTGTTACAGTTTGCGCAGGAACGCGGCCATGGCGGTCAGTCCCTTTTCCAGTGTGGCATCGGCCGTGGCGTAGGAAAGCCGTATGCAGCGGTCCTCGCCAAAGGCCACGCCCGGCACCGTGGCCACGCCGGCCTCGGTCAAAAGCGCCTCGGACAGGGCCGTGGAATTGGGCACGGCGTCGTTGTAGTAGCCCGACAGGCAGGGGAACAGGTAGAACGCGCCGCTCGGCGCCCCGCACAGGGCCTTTTTCCAGGTGCCGATGATGGAAAGGGCCAGGTCGCGGCGACGGGCAAAGGCCTGGCGCATTTCCTCCACGCAGTCCATGGGCCCGGTCAGGGCGGCGATGGCCGCCTTCTGGGCGATGGAGCAGATATTGGAGGTGGACTGGCTTTGCAGGGTGGACATGGCCCGGATGACGTTCGGGTGGGCCATGGCGTAGCCCACGCGCCAGCCGGTCATGGCGAAGCTTTTGGACAGGCCGCCGACAATGGCCACGTGCTCCGGGTGCAGGGCGAAGGCGCTGGCCATGGAGGCGGGCACGGCCGGCGCGTAGACCAGTCTGTCGTAGATTTCGTCGGATACGATGTAGACGTTTCGCGCCATGGCCCAGTCCAGGATGGCGTCGAGCTGCTCCGCGGTGTAGTGCGCGCCGGTGGGGTTGGACGGCGAATTGATGATGAGCGCCCGGGTGGCCGGGGTGGCGGCCTTGTCCAGGTCCTCGACGGAGACGAGGAAACCCTGCTCCGGGCCGCTCGGCACGGGTACGGGCCGGCCGCCGGCGAGCCGCACCATGTCCGGGTAGCTGACCCAGTAGGGGGCGGGCACCAGGACCTCGTCGCCGGGGTTGAGCATGGCCATGAAAAGCGTGTACAGGGCCTGCTTGCCGCCGTTGGTGGCGATGATGGCCTCTTTGGGCGTGGGCACGCCGTACGTGGTCTTGAAATAGCCGGCAATGGCCTCGCGCAGGGTGTGGACGCCGGGCACCGGGGTGTACCGGGTGAAATTGTCGTCTATGGCTTTTTGGGCCGCGTCCTTGATGTGCTGGGGCGTGTTGAAATCGGGTTCGCCAGCCGAGAGGTCGATGATGGCCTTGCCCTGGCGCCGCAGGTCGGCGGCCTTGGCGGCCATGCCCAGGGTGGCGGACGGGGCGACGAGACGCATACGAAGCGCGGTGCGCATGGCCCGGAATCCTTGCGTTGAAGTGTTATGCCTCGGCCGCGTGTGCGCGGCCGTTTGTCAATGTAGTATACAAAAGGCCAAAGGTAAATCATGGCTGCGCGATCGGATACCGGCGTGATCCTCCCTTTCCCCGGCGAACTGGTCATGGCCCGGTTCGTACGCCGCTACAAGCGGTTTTTGATCGACGCCGTGATCGAAAACCGCCCGATCACGGCCCATGCCAACAATACCGGCTCCATGCTCGGGCTCCTGCGCCCGGGATGCACGCTGGGGCTTTCCGTGTCGGATAACCCCAGACGCAAGCTGGCCCACACCCTGGAGATGACCCGCGTGCCGGATTTCCGGGGCGATTTCTGGGTCGGGGTCAATACGCTGACCCCCAACCGGCTTTTCCGCCGGGCCTTTTGCGCCGGGGCCTTTCCCGAACTGGCCGGTTACGACACCATCCGGCCGGAACCGGTCTTTGCCCACGGCCGGCTGGATTTTGCCCTGACCGGCCCGGCCGGGACCTGCTTCGTGGAATGCAAGAACGTCACCATGGTCGAGGATAATGCCGCCGCCTTCCCCGACGCGGCAACCGAGCGGGGGTGCAAGCACTTGGTGGAACTGACCAGACTCGCCCGGGAAGGAAAGTGCCTGGCCGCGCTCTTTTTCTGCGTCCAGCGCCCGGACGGGGACTGCTTCGCCCCGGCGGCCATGGTCGACCCGCAATACGCCGCGCTTTTCACCGACGCCCTGGCCGCCGGCGTCCTGATGCTGCCCTACCGGGCCGACGTCTCCACAGCCGGCATCACCCTGGCCGACCGCCTGCCCTTGGCCTGCCGGTATTGATCGGGCCGGGGCTCCGCCCCGGACCCCGCTGGGGGAAACTTTTCTGGAGAAAAGTTTCCCCCAGGCCCCCTTCCAAAGACTTTTATAATAGAAACAGTGTATTATAGAAGTCAGTCGGCAATAGTGAGAAAATTTAGGAAAGGGAGAGCGCGAGAGGGGAGAACCCTTTTTAAAGGGTTTCCCCTCTCGCATTCTTTCCTCTCCTCCCCCCTATCCACCGGGCGGCGGGGGCTTCGACGAAGCGGGCCAGGAGGATGCCGGCGGCGATGGTCGCGGCCATGCCGGCCAGGGCGGCCATGGGCCACAGCGGGCCGGTCGGGGCGAAGAGGTGTTTCCAGGGCTCGAGGGCAAAGGGCTGCACGAGGTAGATCGACAGGCTCGCCCCGGCGATGTGGCTGATAAGGCGGTTTGAGGCAAAGGATGGCGGCCGGACGGCCAGGGACAGGCACAGGGCGGCCAGGGCCGGGGCGTAGAGGGCGTTGTTTTTGAGGATGGCGAAGAAAAACCAGTCCTCCGGCGCGGGGACGCACAGCAGGACGGCGAGGAGCGTTGCGGCGGCCGGAGCAAGCCAAGCCGGCGGTCGCCCGCCCAGGACGAACAGCCGCGCCGTGGCCATGCCGGCAATGAATTCGAAGAGGCGGCAATACGGACTGGTGTAGGTCAGCCACTCGAACAGCAATCCGGCCAGCCTCGGCTGGTCGCCGGCCAGGGCGGGATGGGCGCGAAGCGCCCAGGCGAAAAGCGCGGGCCAGTGTGCACTGATGCAGGCGTCGAGGCCGACGGCCGCGCCCAGGGCCGCAAGCCCGGCGCAGCAGGCCGCCCGCCGGCTGGCCAGGGCCGACACGCCCCGGGTCAGGATCGGGAAGAGCAGGTAGAAAAAGACTTCCGTGCTGACGGCCCAGGCCAGCGGATAGACGCTCGGGGCCTCGGCCACGAAGAACCAGCTTTGGGTCAGCGTCAGCGCGGCCAGCACGCTCTGGCAAAACCCGGGGACTTCCCAGGGCCGGCCGAAGCGGATGAAGATGTCGGTCAGGGAGACCGTGAGCAGCAGCAGGTAGACCGGGTGGATGCGGGACAGCCGGGCCGTGGCGAAGCGGCCCAGGCCCCGCAGGCCGGTGATGGGGCGCGCGCCGTAGTTGTACTGGAGCACGAAGCCCGACAGCACGAAGAAGCCGGACAAACCGCACTGGGTAAGCCGGGCCAGGGGCGCGTGGAGGGCGGGCAGCCCCGGCAGGGGCGTCAGCCAGGAGGCGGCGTGGCCGACAAGGACGGCGGCCACGGCCAGGGCCCGAAAGCCGCCAAGACCGGCCAGAAACGGCGGCTTGCCGTGGGCGTGCTGCATGGTCTGCGGCCCTAGCATAATCGCCGACCCCTGCAAAGGCGGCGGTGGTGACAAATCGTCCGTTAGCCCGTATCAGGGGAAAGCAGTTCCGCGCCCGGTCGGGCGCCTTTCCCATAACGCCTATTGCCCCCATGGTATCCATGACGAAAATCCTTCGCGCCTCTATGCTTCGTGCCGCTTGTCCCCCGGATAGCCTGCCTTACGCCGACAGCCGGGACATTCCCGATTCCCCCGACGCCTTGTCCAGAACCCAGCCCCGGGCCCATGCCGCCCTGGATCTGGCCCTGTCCATCGGCGGCCGGGAATATAACGTTTATCTGGCCGGCGAGCCCTCCATGGGCCGCACCCATTTCGCCCGCACCTTTCTCGACCCGGCGGCGGCCAAGGGGGCCACGCCCCCGGACTGGCTCTACGTCCACAATTTCGACGACCCGGATCGTCCGCGCGCCATCTCGTTGCCGCCCGGTCAGGGCAAGGGCTTCAAAACCGCCCTGGCCAAGGCCGTGGCCGACATGCGCGAGGAGATCCCGGCCCGGTTCGAGCGCGAGGCCTACCAGACCCAGAAGCAAAGCCTCATGCGCGGCTACAACGCCGACCGCGAAACCGTTCTCGACGAGATGGAGGAGCGGGCCAAGGGCGAGGGCTACAGTCTTTTTATCGACGACCAGGGCGGCTTCACCCTGTATCCGCTGCTCGAGGGCAAGGTGGTCTCGGACGAGGAGTTCGAGCGCCTCGACCCGGAGCTCAAAAAGACGCTCAAGGCCAAAAGCGACCGGCTGCTCGAGGAAATGGGCTCGGTGCTGCGGCGCCTGTCCAAGGAGGAGCGCGGCTACCGGGATCGGGAAAAGGACCTGGAGCGCACCACGGCCGGCGAGGTGGCGGACACCCATCTGGCCCCCCTTGCCGAGCTGCGCGCCGCCCATCCAGCCATCGACACGTTTCTCAAGGCCATGCGGGCCGACATCCTGGACAACATCGACGCCTTCATGCCCGGAGCCCAGCCCGCGCCGGCTCCGGCCTCCCATGGCGAGCCGCCCCTGCCGGACGACATCTTCTACCGCTACGAAGCCAACCTGTTCGTGGACAACGGCCAGCTCTCCGGCGCGCCGGTGGTCATCGAGGACCATCCCACCTATTTCAACCTCATGGGCTGCATCGAGCGCGAATCCGAAATGGGCGCGCTCTATACCGATTTCACGCTGATCAAGGCCGGCTCCCTGCACAAGGCCAACGGCGGCTTCCTCATCATCCGGGTGGACGACATCTCGGCCAACGTCGGGGCCTGGGAAGGGCTTTTGCGGGCGCTGCGCTCGGGACAGGCCAGGGTCGAGGACCCAGCCGAGGGCGGTGAGCACGTGCGCACCCGCACCATCGAACCCGAGCCCATCCCCCTGGACCTGAAGGTGGTGCTGGTGGGCCCGGACGAGGCCTACGAACTGCTGCTCTACAACGACGAGCGCTTCGGCAAGCTTTTCAAGCTCAAGGCCCATCTCCAGGAGACCATGCCGCGCACGCCGGAAAACATCCTCGTCTACCTGACCCTGGCCGCTCGGGTGATCCGGGACGCGAAACTGCCGCCCTTCGACCGTTCGGCCCTGGCCAGGCTGGTGGAATACGCCTCGCTTCTGGCCGAGGACCAAAAAAGGCTGTCGCTCAAGCTCCCGCTGGCCCGGGAGCTCATGATCGAAGCCGCCGCCCTGGCCCGCGGCGAGAAGGCGGACATGGTCGCCGCCTCCCATCTGGAGCGGGCCCGGCGGGCCCGCGATTTCCGGGTCAACCTCTACGAGGAGGATTACCTGGAGGAATACGACCGGGAGATGATCAAGGTATCGACCACCGGCGAGGCCGTGGGCCGGGCCAACGGGCTGTCGGTGCGCATGTACGGCGACTACGCCTTCGGGCTGCCCCACCAGATCGCCTGCACGGTCGGCGTCGGCCACGGCGGCATCCTCGACCTCGAACGCGAGGCCGAGCTTGGCGGGCCGATCCACACCAAGGGCATGATGATTTTAAAAAGCTACCTGCTCGGCCGGTTTGCCCAGGACAAGGCGCTGGTCATGACCGGGTCGCTGTGCTTCGAGCAGAGCTATGCCGAGGTGGAGGGCGATTCGGCCTCCGGGGCCGAACTGGCCTCGTTGCTCTCGGCTTTGGCCGAGCGGCCGATCAAGTTGTGCTACGCCATGACCGGGGCCGTGTCCCAGTCCGGGGACATCCTGGCCGTGGGGGGGCTTAACGAAAAGATTCGCGGCTTTTTCACGGTCTGCCGCCGCCGGGGCCTGACCGGCGCGCAGGGGGTGCTTTTGCCGGCGGACAATGTGGTCAACCTCATGCTCGACGATGACATCCTGGACGCCGTGGACCAGGGGCTTTTTCGCATTTTCCCGGTGACCACCATCGAGGAGGCCATGGAGATCCTGACCGGCTTGCCGGCCGGGACGCGCGGCGCGGACGGCAAGTTCCCGCCCCAGACCCTTTACGCCCTGGTGGACGAGCGGCTGGCCAGGCTGGCCCGGTGCGCCCCGCCGGGCTTTCCCGGACAGGCGCCCGACCGGGGATGAGCTCGTTTCCCGTGCAAAAGGGTGCGCTGGTGAAGAGAGAGGACGATAATATAACTTTATATTTTCAATCATAAGGCGAGTTATGATTGAAATGGTTTGAGGCGTCATGCAAAGCAGCTGGTTCGACGAAAAGCGCGCCGAGTTCATCCGCGACCTCTTGCGTGACTACTGCCTGTCGGTGCAGGTGCTGGAGGGGCTTTTCCAGGAATTCGACCGGTGTGGGGCCATGGCCTTCGAGGATTTGCGCGACCTCTTGGGCGAAGAGATGAACAAGGGGCTTCTGTGGCGCCTCAAGGACACGGCTCACCATCTTTTCCGCAACGGCGGCGCGTCGAGCCTGGTCGGGCAGTTTCTCGACTGGTGTATCGGCTACATTTTCCACGAGTCCATGAAGCTCAAGGAAGACGCCTATCAGCAGCAGAATTACGCCCCCTGGTTTCGGTCCATGCAGGAGCGCGAGCTGCCCGAACCCGACCTCATCATCAGCCGGGAGCTGTTCCAGCTCCTCATGCAGACCGCCGAGAGCATGCAGCGCGAAATCCGGCGCATCCGGTTTCTTTTCGGCGAGTGCCGCAAGCTTTTTCCGCTCTACCTGGCCGACCAGAAGGAAAACCACTGGCTGGCCCGGCTCATGTTCAAGCGCAACGAGCTGGTACGCGAGGTGTTCGGCGGAGGCTATCGGGAGCTTCTGCGCGGCGTCTACGGCGACACGCCGGAATTCATGTACGTGATGGCTTCGCGCAGCCTGCGCGAGGGCGGCTGGATGCAGGAGGCGGCCGACGCGGCCGAGGAGGCCTGCCGCATGTGCCCGGACAGCGAACCGGCCCGCCGCGAAAAGGAAATCGTCGACACCTGGCGCGCCCACCTGCGGGCGTGACAAGGCTTTTGAAAAAAAGCGCCGGGGGAAACCTTTCTGAAGAAAGGTTCTCCCCCCGGACCCCCTTCCAAAGACTTTTTCCAGAAGAGGGGAGGTTGCCGAGGTGACGCCCGTGAAAAGTTTTTGGGGAGGGAGAGCGCGAGAGGGGAACCCTTTTTGGAAAAAGGGTTCCCCTCTCGCACTGCTTCGCCATCTTTATCCTTCCTCCGCGTTTGCCACGGCCCTGCTGCTGGTCGCGGCCATGCTTGTGCTGGCCACGGCCGGGTTTTATTTCCTGGAGCTGCGCCACAACCCTGATAAGACCCTTTTCGACGCCCTGTGGTGGGCCATGGTCACCCTGACCACGGTCGGGTATGGCGACATCGTGCCGGGCACGGTCGCCGGCCGGCTGATCGGCATGGTCATCATGGTCGCCGGCATCGGCGTCATGGCGGCCTTGAGCGCCAATCTGGCCTCGGTGCTCATCGAACGCAAAAACCGCAAAAGCCAGGGGCTCCTGCCTGTGAAAACCGCCGGACACAGCCTTGTTTTGGGTTTCAATGCCCAGGCCCCGGAGCTGCTCCGGGCGCTTATCGCCTCGGCCCCGGCCGGGATAACGCCGGCCGTGGTGCTGGTCGCGACCATCACCCCGGAAGCCTTTGCCGAGCTTTCCGCCGACATCGGCCAGGGCGAACGGCTGGCCTTTTGCCGGGGCAATCCGGCCAATGAACTGACGCTTGGCCGCGCCTCCCCGGCCACGGCCCGGGCCGCCTACATCCTGTCCCAGGACGGGCTCACCCGGGAGGACGCGGACCAGCAAAGCCTGCTTGCCGCCCTGACCGTCAAGAGCCTGGCCCCGAAACTGCGGCTCTACGCCGAGGCCATGCTCGAATCCAACCGCAAGCACTTAAGCCGCGCCGGCGTGGACGTGACGCTCATCCCCGGCGAACTGGCCGGCCGGGCGCTCGGGGCCATGGGCGAACACCCGGCCCTGTGGCATTTTCTGGAGCATCTGCTCGGCCATCCGGGCGAGCGGCCCATGCACGCCCGCAACCTCACCGCCGAGGAAAAGGGCCTGCCCTGGTCCCAGCTCGTCGGCCGGGCCCTGGCGGCCGGGGGCGGCGAACTGCCGGTGGCCGTGTTCCGGCTGCCCCGCGACATCGCCATAAAGGACCTGCTGGACGTGGATGCGGCCCTGGACAGCTTCATCTTGGAGATGCTGACGGCCTACGGCCAGGACGGCCGCATTGCCAGCCAGGGGCCGAGCGTGGTGGTCAATCCCGGCGACGGGGTCGCGCTGACCGGCTTTGACGGCCTGATCGCGCTACGCATGGGCGGGGAGGCGCGGGGACACGACGCGCCGGCCGCCGCGCCCGCGTCGGCGCCGCAGCCGGGCGCGGGAGGGCGGTCATGAGCGGGGATTCCTGGACCAGGGCCGAGCTTTTCGCCGGGCTGTCCCCGGAAGATCTGGCCGCCGTGCGCCCGTCCTTCGATACCGTGTCCCTCTCGGCCGGCCGGGACGTCATTGTCGAGGGCGAACCCGGCGACGACATGTTCATCCTGGTCTCGGGCAAGGTGCGGGTGCGCAAATCCATGGTGCTCAAGGGCATTGCCGTGCCGGCCCTGGACGCCGAGGCCGGCGGCAAGACGCTTTGCGAACTCTCCGACGCCCAGAGCCCCTTTTTCGGCGAGATGGCGCTTCTCGACCGCGACATCCGCTCGGCCAGCGTCACCTGCCTGACCGATTGCCGTTTTTTGCGCATCGACCGCGACCGGTTTTTCGCCTTGATCGCCGCCCGGCCGGACATCGGCGTCCGCATGGTCACGACGCTGGCCAGGCGGCTGGCCAAGGTCGTGCGCAAAAATAACGAGGACCTGGTCAAGTTGACGACAGCCCTGGCCCTGGTGCTCAGCCGCCGCGACCAGGGGCGTTGACCGAGCCCCCTATCTCCCCTTGCGCTGATAGCGTCCCATGAGCGTGGCCGAGGCCAGAATATGGCTTTTGGCCGCGCGCAAAAGCTCCCCCTTGGTCGCTCCGGGAGCCAGGTCGAGCATGGCGTCGAGGGCGTAGAGCGTGAAATAGTAGCGGTGGACGCCGCGTGGCGGACAGGGACCGCCGTAGCCGCAGCGACCCCAGCTGTTGCGGCCGGACATGCTCCCGTCGGGATAGCGCTCCGCGCTGTGCAGCCCTTCGGGCAGCCCGGGAGTGGCCGGGGAGAGGTTGTAGAGCACGAAATGATCCCACACCCCGGCCGGAGCGTCGGGATCGTCGCAGACAAGCGCCAGGCTTCCCGTCGTTTTCGGGACATCGCCGAAGGTCAGGGGCGGGGATATGTCCGCACCGTCGCAGGTGTGGCGCTCGGGAATTCCGCCTTCGTGGACAAAAACCGTGGAAGTCAGGGTCATGGCCATGGCGCGCTCCTTGGACCGCGGACCGCTGTGGCCGGCCCGGCATGTGGCTTGTCACGGGTCCCGGCCGGGGGGGGATCCCCGGCCGGATGCTCGGGGAAGGGGGAAATCCCCTTCCGGTCAATCGTCGAAGTCGCCTTCCGGACCCTTGTCGCAGTGCATGCCCGCCGCGCGCGCGGCAATCTTTTCACGGGTCCAGTCGGCCGGGTTTTCGATGCGGTCGGCCTTGGGGCCGAGGTCGTAGGAACCGGCCGTGGTCAGGGCGTCGATGCAAAGGGGCGCGGTGTCGGCGGCATTGAAGACGTCGGTTAAGAGCCAGGAAACGAATTCCGCCACGGCCCCGGACATCCGTTCGCGCACCGCCGTCGGCTGGGCCAGGAGCTTGTGCTCGAAGGCGCAGTTGAGCTTCTTGTAGTCCCCGGCCTTAAGCGCCTTGCCGTCGGCATAGGCCACCATCTGCTCCCACAGTTCCGGGGAAATGCCCTTGTCGGGTTCCTTGATGAAGTTCCCGGCCGCATCCATGATGGCGTTGCCGTAGTCGTTGACGGCCACGCCCCAGGAAATCATCTGCAGGGCCGTGGCCACGTTGGCCTTGGTCGTAGCGGTCCTGGCCGCGATCTCCCTGAGCTTTTCCGAGGAATTGCCCGAGGTGCCGTGCTGGGCGCCGGAGATGCCGTAGGGAGCCAGGGCCTCGTGGATGCGGGCGGTGAGCTCCACCTGGATGCCGTTGCCCGAGGCCTCGATGCCGTGGGTGGTGCCGTTGTTGAGCGCGATCCAGTCCGGGTGCAGGCCGTTGGCGTTTAAGCCCTTGATGAGAAAAAGCGCTTCCTCGGGCGTGGACAACCCGTCCTTGCCCTTGATCTCGCCCACTTCCGTCTCGTAGCCGGCCCAGGACGGCACGAACGGGGCCAGTTCGAGGTTGGCGATCAGGTTGTCGGCGTCGGGCAGGTGGGAGGCGTCGATGGCGATGGAGGTGATGCCGGCCTCGAACAGCGTCGGAATCTCCACTTTGGCCTCGGCCACGTCCCCGGGCTTTTTGATGCCGTAGTGGTCGGCGTGGATGGCCACCGGCACGGTGATGCCCAGTTCGTTGGCGGCCTGATCGGCCTGGCGGGCGATGTTCCACATGGAGACGTCGCAGTAGTTGGACTCGGACCGGGCGATTTCCAGGATGATGGCGGCGTTCGCCCGCTGGGCGGCCATGAGCGCCCCGCGCAGCACGAAGCTGTTGCGGGAGTTGGCGGCGATGGTCATGGCGTGGCCTTTTTTGATCATGCCCCTGTCCACGGCCTTGCCGCTGACGATAAGCGCCCGGGAATTGGGAAAAAGCTTTTTGATGTTGGGCGGGCGGCCCACGGCCAGTGCCTGTTCAAACGCGGGGTCCGTCTTGGTCATGCGATCCTCCTTGGCGTCAGGGCTGGCGGGGCCGGCCGCCTGGGCCGGGCGCGAACTTCCCTGATAGCGCCTGTTTGTTACGATACGGTCGGAGACGCCCTAGGCGGCGAAAGTATTCGCCAGCTTGTGCCGCGAAACGATCTCAAGGGCGGCCGGATTGTCGGCCACGGCGTCGAGCAGCGCGGCCACGGCCGGGGCGAGCCTGGCCCGTTCGGCCGGCTCGGTGACGGCGGCGAGCCGGGTCGCCAGGGCTTCCAGCCGGGCCAGATTGGCGTCGGCCGGCGCGGACTGGCAGCGACCCAGAAAATCGCACGACACCACGTCCCCGGGCGTCTGGGCCGACAGCCCGGCCACGAACACCGCTCCGCCGCAGACGGCGCAGGACAGTTCGCCCGGAGCGCTTTCGGCCACGGGAAACGTCCACTGGGCCGTGGTGTTGCCGCAGGCGTCGTACTTGCGCATGTGGAAAAACGTGCTTTTGGCGGCCCAGCCGAAGTCGGCGTGGGTGGGGTCGTTGACGCAGAACAGTTTGCGCGACAGCATGCTCGCTCCTTTTGCCCCGACACGGGGCGCATCGTTTGCAGCAATAGTACGGCCGGCGGAAACAATCAACAAATCGCGCGCAATTCCCCTTACGGGCAGGGGTTTTCGCTTTCAATGGCAACCGCTTTCTGATAGCGCCTTGCCACGCCGGAAAATGTCGCCCGGCCGGGAGCAAGCGTGGCCGGATATCTGTACGTTTTGTGCGCCGCCTCGTTGTGGGGGCTTATCGGGCCGCTGTCCAAGCTGTCGTTCGCCGCCGGCATGGACACGGTGGAGGTGGCCTTCTGGCGCACCACCCTGGCCTGGTTTTTCTTCGCCGGCCAGGCCATCGCCAAAAAGGAAGTCCGCATCGCGCCCCGCGACCTGCCCGCCGTGGTCGGATTCGGCGTGTGCGGCATCGCCGGACTGTTCGGGGCCTACGTCGTGGCCGTGGAAGCCGGCGGCGCGGCCCTGGCCTCGGTGCTGCTCTACACCGCCCCGGCCTGGGTGGCGCTTCTGTCCTGGTTTTTCCTCAAGGAACCCATGGGCGGCTACAAGGTGGCCGCCGTCGTCGCCACCATCGTCGGCGTGGCCGGGGTGAGCCTCGGGCCGGGCGCAAGCGGTCATACGGCCATCGGGAGCAAGGCTATCGTTTTCGGTCTGCTCTCCGGAATAACCTACGCTCTGTATTACATCTTCGGGAAATACTACCTGGGCCGCTACCGCACCCCGACGCTGTTCCTGTACGCCCTGCCCGTGGGATCGCTGACGCTTTTGCCCTTCGTCCACTTCACCCGGCCGACCCTGGCCGGAGCCGTCCCCTGCCTGACCCTGGCCCTCCTCTCCACCTACGCCGCCTACTCGATCTACTACGCCGGGCTGAAGCGCCTGGAAGCCACCCGGGCCGCCGTGGTGGCCACCATGGAGCCCGTCATCGCCGCCATCCTGGCCTATGCCATGTTTGGCGAGCGCTTCGACTTCGTGGGCTACCTCGGGGCCGGGCTCATCCTCGCCTCGGTGCTCATGACCATCTGGGACGGTGCGCGCCAGCGCTTTCGCGCGCCGCTGCCCACCCCGACCGGGCAACAGGACAAAGGCTAAAGAACGCCACGCCCCCGGCCGATCGATTTATGGGGAACCCCACCCGGAGGCTGCGCGCGGCGGGGAAACGGCCATGAGCGAAATCGACCCGACACAATCCGTCAATCCGTTGCCGGCGCAAACGCCCGAGACGACCGGGACGTCGGAGAGCTCCCGTTCTGCCTCCCCAAACCGCGACAAGCCCCGCACCGACGCCGACACCGTCAGCATTGAAGCGCTTTTCCCCACCCGCGACATCCGGCTCGTCATCGACCAGGCCACCAATATCGTCCAGGCCGTGGTCCGCGACGCCGCCACAGGCAAAGTGCTGCGCAAGATCCCCGACGACGCTTGGCTCAAGGTCGTCCGGGAACTGCGCGCCTTTGCCAGCGAAGCGATCATTGATCGGAAAGCGTAGGCGGGGAGGGGGAGAAGGCCTCCGGCTCCCTGGCCAAAGACGAAGCCGCCGTGACCCAAGTCCGGGAATTTAGCCGGAACCTGGGGAAACGCATACTGGGGTAGCGGTATTGCACGCATGAAAAGCCCCCAGGCCTTGTCTCGCCATGGAGTAGTTCGGCGGGGGTCAGCTCTTTTTATGGGCGCGCAGGTCGTCGAACTGACGACGCACGGTCTCCAGGCGTTCCCGGTAGCTTTCGGCGTCGCCGTATTCCAGGAAAAAGCGGTAGCGGGAGTGGACGGAGTTCGGGGTGCGGGCGTGGCGTACCGGGCACCAATACTGTTCGGTACGGGCGGCCACCTCGCGGACGAAGCCAAGCAGGCCGTTGAAATAACCGCAATAGACGCAGTTGAGCTTCTCGATCCAGTTAAGATAGGAGAGCGACTGGCGGTCTATAATCATGAAATCGCCGCGTCGCACGCTGGGGATGCCGTAAATCGGGAAGCAAATCCGCTGGTAGATGCTGACGGTTAAATCCATGAGCACGGCCGGGATGATCGCCCCCCAGATGACCGGGATGGTGAGAATCATCAGGAACCCGGATTCATAGACATAGGCCATCCATTTCTTGACCAGACGCTTGTGTTGCCGCTTGATTTCTCTGGTGAAACGGACTTTTTTGCGCTCGATGGTGTAGCGGACTTCACCGCCCGCCTGCTCGAACGCCTCGGCCAATTCCTTTTCCAGGGACTCCATCCGGGCGATGATGTCGTCGATTTTCGTCATGGGGGAAAAATGCCTTTGGCGGTCGGGAGGGGCCAAGCCCCTCCCCAACCCTCCCTAACGGTGAAAACGCGACCAACGCCGCAAGCGATTCCGCGACCATTCCCCTTTTCAAGGGGCCGGGGGGATGATCCCCCCGGCCGCCGGAGGCATCTTGATTATTTATAATCCTTGTCGGCCGCTTTGACGGCCTGGATAAGGCGCATGAAATCGACGCCGGCCTTGTGCAGGTCGGTGTAGTGTTCGGCGTAGTTGATGTCGATGTCGGACATGGACTGGGCGACGCGGATATCGTCGAGGAAGCGTTTGACGTCGGCCGGGTCGGCGGTGGGGCCGAATTGCTTGGCGACGGCGTCGGTGATGAGGTTGCGGATGGTTTCGGCCTTTTCGGGCCGCAGGCGGGCGATGATGGCGTCGAGTGTGGTGTTATTGTCCAAGGTAGGCCTTCTTGATGTCGGCGTTTTCGCGCAGGTTCGCGGCGGTATCTTCCATGACCACGGAGCCGGTCTCCATGACGTAGGCCCGGTCGGCGAGTTTCAGCGCGATGTTGGCGTTTTGTTCCACGAGGAGGATGGTCATGCCGCGCTCCTCGTTGACGTTTTTGATGATGCGGAAGATGTGCTGGGAGATCATGGGCGAGAGCCCCAGCGACGGCTCGTCCAGGAGCAGCACCTTGGGCCGGCCCATGAAGGCCCGGGCGATGGCCAGCATCTGCTGTTCGCCGCCGGAGAGGGTGCCGCCGTATTGCCTGCGGCGTTCGTAGAGGATGGGGAAGAGCCGGAAGACGAGCCCCATGTCGGCATCGATGCCGTCCTGGTCGCGGCGGAAAAACGCACCCATGTCCAGGTTTTCCTGGACGGACAGGCGCGGGAAGATGCGCCGGCCCTCGGGCACCTGGCAAAGCCCCATGCCCGGCAGTCTGTCGGAGCGCACGTCGGTGATGGATTCGCCGAGGTAACGCACGTCGCCGGCGCTGGCCTTGACGATGCCGCAGATGGTCATGAGGGTTGTGGATTTGCCCGCGCCGTTGGCGCCGATGATGGTGACGATCTCGCCCTCGCCCACGGTAAGCGACACGTCGCGCAGGGCCTGGATGCGGCCGTAGTGGGCGCTGACGCCCGAAAGTTCCAATATCGCGGCCACGGCTACTCCGAATCGTCCGAACGTTTGCCCAGGCGTGCCGCCGGCCACAGTCCGGCCGGACGCACGATCATCATGAGGGCCATGGCCCCGCCGAAAGCCAGCATCCGGTAGAGCTCGAATCCCCGGAACACTTCCGGCAACGCGACCAGGGCCAGCGCCCCGAGGATGACCCCGGGGATGGAGCCCATGCCGCCGAGGACCACCATGGCCAGCACCATGGCCGACTCGATGAAGGTGAAGCTCTCGGGGCTGACGAAGCGCATGCGGGCGGCGAAGAAGGCCCCGGCCAGGCCGCCGAAGACCGCGCCCAGGGCGTAGGCCAAAAGCTTGAAGCGGAAGGTGTCGACGCCCATGAGTTCGGCCGCGGTCTCGTCCTCGCGGATGGCCTCGAAGGCGCGGCCGATGCGCGAGAAGTTGATGCGGTAGACGGCGATGACGGTGAAAACGGCCAGGGCCAGGATGATGTAGTAGAGGTATTCGAGCTTGCGCAGATAGAGGTGCTCGAAGGAGAAGGCGCCGTCGGCGAAGCTCGGCACGTAGACGCCCGGGGCCTTGATGCCGAGGATGCCGTTGGGGCCGCCGGTCAGGTCCATCCAGTTGTTGAGCACGATGCGCACGATCTCGCCGAACCCGAGGGTGACGATGGCCAGATAGTCGCCGCGCATGCGCAGCGTCGGGTAGCCGATGATGCAGCCGGCCATGGCGGCGAACAGGGCGCAGATGGGCAGGCACACCCAGAACGGCACGGCGTAATGCACCGAAAGCAGCGCGTAGGTGTAGGCCCCGACGCCGTAAAAGGCGATGTAGCCGAGGTCGAGCAGGCCGCACAGTCCCACCACCACGTTGAGCCCGAGCCCCAGGCAGATGTAGACCAGGACGTTTATGGCCACGTCCTGGGCATAACGGTTGGTGAGCATGGGGTAGGCCAGGGCGAAGGCGGCCAGGGGCACGTAGAGCATCCAGCGCGGGGTTTTCCCCAGCCCTTCGGCCACGGCGTCGCGGGCCTTGCCAAGGGGGTTGAGCACCGGGTCGAGGATGCCGCGCTTGCCGAGGCGGTAGAGCACGAAGCAGACGGTGGCGGCCACGGCCACCCGCAGCCAGACCAGAAACGACCTCTCGAAATGGAGTTCGCCGTCGTGGATTCCCAGCAGCGGCCACAGCAGCAGGTAGAACCAGGCCAGGCCCAGGCCGAAGTATGCCCAGGATTTCCTAGACCCGCGTGTCATCGACGTTTTCTCCCATGATGCCGGTCGGCATGAAATAGAGGACGAGGATGAGGATCACGAAGGCAAACACGTCTTTGTACTCGCCGCCGTGGGGAATGTAGGCTGCGGCCAGGATTTCCACCATGCCGATGATGAACCCGCCGATCATGGCCCCGGTGATGTTGCCGATGCCGCCGAGAACGGCCGCGGCAAAGGCCTTGATGCCGGGCACGAAGCCCATGTCGTAACGCACCGAGCCGTAGTACATGCCGACCATGATGCCGGCGGCGGCGGCCAGCGCCGCGCCGATGGCGAAGGTGGTGCTGATGACTTTGTCGGAGTGGATGCCGACCAGGGCGGACATGACCTTGTCCTGGGCCGTGGCCCGCATGGCCTTGCCGATGCGGGTCCTAAAGACCAGGGCGTTGAGCAGGAAAAGGAGCAGGGCGGTGACCCCGATGATGCCGATCTGCATGTAGCTGATCCGCACGCCCCAGGCTTCGAAGCCGCCGTGGGTGAACTCGGCGGGGTAGGCCTTGTCGTAGACGCCCTGGGTGAGCATGAGCCCGTTTTGCAGGAAAATGGACATGCCGAGGGCCGAGAGCAGGACCGAAAGGCGCGAGGATTGGCGCAGCGGCTTGTAGGCGACCTTTTCCACGGCCATGGCCAGCATGGCGCAGTAGCCCATGGCCAGGATCAGGGCGAAGGCCAGCCCGAACCAGGGGTGGCTGGCCATGAGCCCCCTGGAGGTCATGTAGCTTAAAAGGATCACGCCCATGTAGCCGCCGGCGGCGAAGATCTCGCCGTGGGAGAAGTTGATGAGCGCGATGATGCCGTAGACCATGGTGTAGCCAAGCGCCACCAGGGCGTAGACGCCGCCGAGGGTCAGGCCGTTTATGAACTGCTGTATGAAGTATTCCATGTTGGTGGTCGTTTTTCCGGGGGAGGGCGCTTTTTGAAAAAAGCGCCCTCCCCCGGACC
>NZ_JBLODY010000072.1:0-20294 GCF_047785625.1 Solidesulfovibrio sp. C21 | reverse complement strand
CAGGCCCCCCTTCCAAAGACTTTTAATGGGGTGAAAAGACGAATCATATAAAATAAATACCGAAAGGACGCCTGCTGCGGCCAGAAAATTGTTCCCCAATATGGCGGCCGACGATGTTTTGTATCTGCCTGACTGAGAGAATTGTTCCCAGATATGGCGCGGGTCCCCAGGGCCGGCGGCGGGATGTGGGGACGCGAAGGCGTATTCTTCAAATATGCGCCGCACGCGGCCGCCACATCCCGCCGCCGGCCAGCCAGCCAAAAACTTCGCGCCACTTCGGCTGGTAGCCCTCATCCTCTTTGGAAAACAGAAAATTTGAAATGAAAAAGGCGCGAGGGAACCTCCCCTTTTCGGAAGGCTTCCCCTCTCGCACTTTCTTCTTTTCTTCTCCAACCAAATTGCATTACGAGTAGGTCTTGTGCTGACTATTGAAGCGTTATCCAAAACTTACGCCCAAAACGGATCGCCGCCGGCCTGCGCCCTGGCCGGGGTGAACTTTGCCGTGCCGCGCGGGGCGTTCGTCTCGCTTCTGGGGCCGTCGGGTTGCGGCAAATCCACCATCCTCCAATGCGTGTGCGGGCTTATGCGCCCCACTTCCGGCCACGTGCGCCTCGACGGCCGCGACGTCACCAGCCCGCCCCCGGAAATGGCGCTTATCTTCCAAAACGCCGCCGCCTCGCTTTTCCCCTGGCAGACCGTGGCCGAAAACATCCGCTTCGTGCTGCGCCGCAAGCTCGGCTCGAAAAAAGACAAGGAACAGGCCGCACGTGAGGCCCTGGCCTCGGTCGGACTGGCCGATTTCGCCGACCGCTACCCCTGGCAGCTCTCCGGCGGCATGCAGCAGCGCGCCGCCCTGGCCCGGGGACTGGCCTACGGCGCGGATATCCTGCTCCTCGACGAACCCTTCGCCTCCGTCGACGCCCAGACCCGCGAGGAACTCGAAGACCTGCTCGCCGCCGTCGCCCGCAACCAGGCCAAAACCGTGCTCTTCGTCACCCACGACATCGACGAGGCCGTGTACCTGTCCGATACCGTCATCGTGCTCACGCCGCCGCCGGCCAAAGTCGCCGCCAGCATCACCATCGAACTGCCCACACCCCGCGACCAGATCAGCACCCGCGAGGATCGCCGCTTCCTCGACGCCAGGAGGGCGATTCACTCCCTGTTGCGGCGAGAGGAAGAGGGTGGGAGGGGCGTTGCCCCTCCCACACCCTCCCCACCAGGGGAATAATTCCCCTGGACCCTTTACTAAATGGGAACTCTCCTTTTCACCGATATGCCGCATCCATCCGACATAGCCAGCCCATGCCCCATCAAAGGGGGCCCGGGGGGAATTATTCCCCCCGGTAGGGTGGTCCAGGAGGGGCAACGCCCCTCCTGGCCGCCGGAGGCCTCCATGGGCTACCTCCTCCTTGCAGCTCTCCTTATCCTTTGGGAAACAACGGCGCGGGGGGGCGTGGTGCGACCGGATTTATTGCCGCCGGTTTCAGGGGTTGTTGTGGAGTTGTGGCGGTTGGCTATTTCCGGCGAATTGTGGCGACAGGGCGGCGCGACGCTGTGGCGCACCCTAGCCGGGTTTGCCTTTGGCGGCGGAGTCGGCGTGTTGTTGGGGTTTTGTTGTGGTGTATTTCCGAAGTTTGGCCGGGCGAGCCGGACCACGGTGGAATTCCTGCGGCCCATGCCGTCGGTAGCGCTCATTCCGATCGGCATCTTGTTTCTGGGGCTGGGGTTCGGGCTGTGCGTGGGCATAACCGGATTTGCCTGTTGCTGGCCGGCCTATGTGGCCGCCTTGGCCGGGGCCTCGGCCGCCGGGCCGGAGCTTTTGGCCACGGCCAGGGTGTACGGATTGTCGCGGCGCGAGACGATTTTGCTGGTGCGCGCCCCGGCCGCCCTGCCCCAGGTGCTGGCCGGGCTGCGGGTGGCTTTGGCCGTGGCCGTGGCCGTCACTGTGACCACGGAGATGGCGGCGGCGGGAAGCGGCCTGGGCTCGTTTATCCTGGAGTCGTCCCTGGCCCGGCGTCCCGATGCCATGTACGCCGGCATCGTGGCCGTGGGGCTGCTCGGCTTCGGGCTCAACGCCGCCTTCGTGGGCGTGCGCGGCCGCGTTTTGCGCTGGATGCCGCGCAGGGGGCATTAGGCGATGCGGCGCTTCTCGGGACTGATCGTTTTCGTAGTTCTGGCCTGCCTGTGGGAGGCGGTTTCCCGGCTTGGCATCGTGTCGCGGCTTTATTTTCCGCCGGTTTCGACCATTGCCGTCACCTTCTGGAAACTGACCGCCTCGGGGCTTTTGCCGCTGCAAGCCGGGCAGACGCTTACGCGCGCCCTGGCCGGGCTGGGGATCGCCGCCGCGGTCGCCGTGCCGCTCGGGCTCGGCATGGGCGTTTCGCGCCGGCTGGCCGGGCTGCTCTCGCCCACGGTGGAGCTTTTGCGCCCGGTGCCGCCGCCGGCCATCATTCCGGCGGCCATGCTCCTTTTCGGCATCGGCTCCGGCATGAAGGTGTTCGTGGTCTTTTTCGCCTGTTTTTTTCCCATCCTGGTCGGGGCCATGGACGGGGCCAGGGCGGTGCCGCCGCAATTTCACCTGACAGCCGCCGCCTACGGCCTGTCGCGCTACGACACCCTGGCCCGGGTGCTGCTGCCGGCGGCCGGCCCGAGCGTCGCGGCCGGGTTTCGCACGGCCGTGCCCATGGCGCTGATCGTGGCCGTGCTCTCGGAGATGATCGGGGCCACCAGCGGCATCGGGCATTATATCCTGCGCATGCAGCGCACTTTTGCCATTCCGGAGATGTATGCCGGGGTCGCCATGCTCGGGATTCTCGGGCTCGGGCTCAACACGGCCGTGGAACGCGTCACGGCGCGGCTTTTGCGCTGGCATGAAGGTCGCGGGGACGCTATGGAAGGATGATCGCCCCTTCGGCCGCAGCCACGACAACCCACAGGAGGCCCGTATGCCGCGCCCGCTGCTTTTCGCCCTGCTCTTAATTTTCCTCGCCCTGCCCGCCCACGCCGCCGAACCCGCGCCGCTCAAGGTCGGCTACATGCCGGTCGGCGATTGCCTGCAATTCTTCGTGGCCGAAGCCGAGGGGTATTTCAAGGCCGAAGGCCTCGCCGTCACGGGCGCGTCCATGAAGGGCGGCGCGGTCATCGCCCCGGCCGTGGAAGGCGGCGAACTGGCCGTCGGCTGGTCCAACACCGTGTCCATCATCCTGGCCCACGCGAAAGGCTTCGACTTCACCTTCCTGGCCCCCGGAGTCGAGGGCGTGGCCGGCACCAACGACGTCCACGCGCTGCTCGTGCCGGCGGATTCCAAGATCACCTCGGTCAAGGAGCTGGCCGGCAAGACCGTGGCCATCAACACCCTCGGCAACATCAACGAGGCGGCCATGCGCGCCCTGGCCGAAAAAGCCGGAATCGCCCCGGACTCCATCCGGCTGGTGGAAGTTCCCTTCCCGGACATGGCCACCGCCCTGGCCAAGGGATCGGCCGACGCGGCGCTCACCCTCGAACCCTTCGTCACCGATGCCGTGTCGCGCGGCGTGGCCAAGGTGCTCGAGCCCTCGCCCCACGCCGCCTTCGGCAACCCCTATCTGATCGGCGCCTGGTTCGCCAAAAAATCCTGGATCAAGGCCCATCCCGAAGAGGCGGCGGCGTTCGTCCGGGCGGTGACCAAGGCCTCGGCCTTCATCACCGCCCACCCCGACAAGGCCCGTGAAATCCTGCGCGGCCGCACCAAACTCCCGCCCGATCTGGCCGCCAAAATCACCCTGCCGCGCTTCCCCGAAAAGCTCGAACCGGCCGCCCTGCAAGGCGTCATCGACGTCTGCGCCCGCTTCGGCCTCATCCCCAAGCCCTTCGCCGCAGGCGACGTGCTGGGGAGATGAAAGGGAAATGCAAGAGGGGGACCCTTTTTTCAAAAAGGGTCCCCCTCTCGCGCTCTCCCCTCCTCAAAACTTTTAAAGGTTACAGCTTGTTGTCTTTAACCATCTGTAACCGGTAAAAATCTTTGGGAAGGGGTTCCCCCCGGTCTTATCCTCTTAATGCACCTTGGCCAGGAAGGTCGTGACCACGGGCAGGGCCGGACTGCTTGTAGCCGCACCCCAGTGGGCCTGGGTGAAAGAGACGTTGAAGTCGTTGCCCCAGACCGTGCCGAAACGCGGGTGATGCGGTCCGGGTCGCGGGTCCAGAATCCGGCCGACAGGCCGTAGATGGTGCTGTTGGCGCGGCTTACCGCCTCGTCCTCGGTCCTGAAATGCTCCACGGTGATGACCGGGCCGAAGACTTCTTCCTGGACCACGCGCATGGCGTTTTCGCAACCCGTAAAAAACGTTGCCAGGGAGTAGAAGCCGCCGGCCAGCGGATAGGTCAGGGCGCGGGCATGCGGATGCGGAAATCGCACCGGCGGTCCCAGGACCCGGCCTTGAGGACCAGGACCTTGTGCTTGGGATTGGCGCTCAAGCGGTTGGCCAGGACGCACCCGGCCAAACAGCTGCCGATAATGATGAAATCATCGTGCTTCATGTCTGCTCCTTAGCTTTGCGGTCCGCGCTGCGGGGACCGTTTTTTCCAAGCCGGCAGCGTTTGACGCAGGCGGTTTCGATCTTATTATCCTAAACTGGGCGTCCGGGCCGGGATTGGCCGCGGCCCGCGCCGTGACGGATGGGACGGCGCACGCCCCCGGAAGAGCGCCTTGGCGGACCGAAGATTCGTCGGCGTGATCGCGGCGACGGCGCACGCCGCCCGGTCGAACTTTTCAAAAAAGGCGAAATGTCTCGGGGGTATTGCTTTTGTATGAAATAATCTTCCGCCGGAATTTATTTACATTTTTCGCAAGAAGTCCCTCTTTTTTATTTTTTGCTTTACGATGCCCTATTTTGTCACTATGAAAAAACCCCCCTCAAATAGATAGCGTTATTCGGAGTAGACCATGTGCCGCTTATTCGCCCTCAGCAGCCGGGACCCCGTGTCCCCCATGCGCGCCATCGAGGCCCTCAACGTCATGAAGGAAGGACACGACGGCTCCGGCGTCGGCCTTTTTCTCCATGATCTGGGCGGTCCTTTCGGCGAGATGAAGGACGCGCCGATCCTCTCCGGCATTTTCACGGACGACGGATTAAAGCGCCTCGACGCCTTCATGGATGAACGGGGCTTCGTCACCAAGTCCACCCTCGTACTCGACCCCAAGACCACGGTCCCGGCCGGCACCCCGGTACGCGGGACCTACATGGCCCGGGCTTACGAGATCCCGGCCGACCTCAAAGGCAAGGATCAGGCCGAGCGCGAACTGACCTATATGACCCTGCGCGTGGCGCTTCGCCTCATGGGCGAGGAAAAAGAAGACATCCGCGTCTTCTCGTTCTGGCCCGACACCATCATGGTCAAGGAAGTCGGCGATCCCCTGACCGTGGCCGAATACCTCGGCCTCGACCGGCCGGAGCTCTACTGCCGCCGCATCCTGGCCCAGGGCCGCCAGAACACCAACTACGCCATCAATCTCTACGCCTGCCACCCGTTCTTCCTCCAGGGCGTATGCACCATGACCAACGGCGAGAACACGGCCTTTATTCCCATCAAGGAATACCTGCTCTCGCGCGGGTTTCCCGGTTATATGGGTTATCAGTCCGACTCGGAAGTCTTCGCCCATATCATGCATTTCACGCTCAAGCGCCTGGGCCTTGGCATCGAATACTACAAGCACGTCATCACGCCGTTGTCCAACGCCGAGATGGAAGGCCATCCGGACCGCGAAATGCTTGCCCGCATCAAGCAGACCTGCCGCAAGCTCATCATCGACGGGCCCAATTGCGTCATCGGCTGCCTGCCCGAGGGAACCATGTTCATGGTCCAGGACCGCAAGAAGCTGCGCCCCGGCGTGGTTGGCGGCAAGGACGGCATTTTTGCCTTTTCCTCGGAAATCTGCGGCCTCGACGCGGCCATTCCCGACCGTGACGAGCACGCCGATTTTCAACCCATGCACCTGGATACGGCCATCGTGCGCCCCGAATGCCAAGAGGTCACCATATGCAATCAGCTCCAATCCTTACCCCGTCCACACTAAGCGTCAACGACCTGCCCTGGCAGGTGGACTGGGACATACACACCTGCACCCTGTGCGGGCGCTGCACCGCCGTGTGCCCGGTGAACGCCATCGAACTCGGCGTGTTCCGCAAGCGCACCGTCGAGACCACCCTGGCCTTGCAGAAAAAGCCCACCAACAGCTATTCCATTTATTACGGCATCCGCCAGCGCACCGATCCGGCCTACCGCTGCATCGGCTGCGCCATGTGCAACATGGTATGCCCCAATAACGCCATCACCCCGCGCCTGCGCCCCGAAGCCACCACGCTCAAGTTCCACAACAACCGTGGCGGCCAGGCCCGCACCCGGGGCGGTCGCCGCAACGACTCCGGCAGCCTGCTCGACCAGATCAAGTTCATCCGCATCTCCATGCTCACCGACCCGGCCCTGGACGCCGGCCGGCACGAGTTCGAGCTGCGCACCCTGCTCGGCCGCGTACAGCCGCCCGAGGAAGGCCTCCACGCCCTGGAAGAGCACGCCTGGGTGCCGGCGGTGCGCGAGATCTATCCGCTGATGGTCGGCTCCATGTCCTTCGGCGCGCTCTCCCCCAACATGTGGGAAGGGCTGATCATGGGCGTGACCTACTTAAACGAGGAAATGGGCATGCCGGTGCGGATGGCGACGGGCGAGGGCGGCTGTCCGCCGCGCCTGTTGCGCTCGCGCTTCCTCAAGTACGTGGTGCTCCAGATCGCCTCGGGCTACTTCGGCTGGGACGAGATCATAAAGGCCCTGCCGGATATGAAAGAGGACCCCTGCGCCATCGAGATCAAGTACGGCCAGGGAGCCAAGCCCGGCGACGGCGGGCTGCTCATGTGGTACAAGGTCAACAAGCTCATCGCCGCCATCCGCGGCGTGCCCCAGGGCGTGTCCCTGCCGAGCCCGCCCACCCACCAGACCCAGTATTCCATCGAGGAGTCCGTGGCCAAGATGATCCAGTCCATGTCCATGGCCTGGGGATTCCGCGTGCCGGTCTACCCGAAGATTTCCGGCACCACCTCGTCCACGGCGGTGCTCAACAACCTCATCCGCAACCCCTACGCGGCCGGGCTCGCCATCGACGGCGAGGACGGCGGCACGGGCGCGGCCTACAACGTCTCCATGAACCACATGGGGCACCCCATCGCCACCAACCTGCGCGACTGCTACGAAGACCTGTGCACCGCCGGCAAGCAGAACGAGATTCCGCTCATTGCCGGTGGCGGCATCGGCAAGAACGGCAACCTGGCCGCCAACGCCGCCGCGCTGATCATGCTCGGCGCCAGCGCCGTGCAGTCGGGCAAGTACATGATGCAGGCCGCCGCCGGCTGCCTGGGCTCTGAGCGCGACCGGTGCAACGTGTGCAACATCGGCGTGTGCCCCAAAGGCATCACCTCCCAGGACCCCCGCCTGTACCGGCGGCTGGACCCGGAAAAGGTGGCCGAACGTCTCGTGGACGTGTTCCTCTCCTTCGACACCGAACTGCGCAAGATCGTCGCCCCGCTCGGACGTTCCACGTCGCTGCCCATCGGCATGTCCGACGCGCTCGGCATAAGCGATTACCACGCGGCCCAGCGCCTCAAGATCAAGTACGTGGTCTAGCGGCGGCCCGGCGAAAAAGAACCCCAGCAGCAGCAAGGCAGCAACGCACATGGCACAGCAAAGCGTCACCATACACGGCATCGAAAACGGCCTGCGGGTGGACTCCCGTATTCTCGAGGAACGCATCCAGCGGGCCGTGACCCAGGGCGCCCGCGACCTCCTTGTCGAGGCCGACGGCCAGCACGGCATCGGCGGCCGGCTTTTCATCGCCCGCGAGGAACCCATCACCGTGCGCATCACCGGCGCACCCGGCCAGCGCGCCGGCTCCATGGGCTTCCCGGGCACGAAGATCATCATCGACGCCCCGACCTCGGACGACATCGGCTGGCTCAACGCCGGGGCCGAGATCACGGTGCTCGGCAACGCCGGCAACGGCGCGGCCAACGGCATGGCCCAGGGCAAGGTCATGGTCGCCGGCAACCTCGGCGCGCGCGGCATGACCATGACCAAGCGCAACCCCAAGTACGCGGCCCCGGAAATGTGGGTGCTCGGCTCGGTCGGCGATTATTTCGCCGAATTCATGGCCGGCGGCACGGCGGTGGTCTGCGGCTACGAGCCCCAGAATCCGGACAACGTGCTCGGCTACCGTCCGTGCGTGGGCATGGTCGGCGGCCAGATCTTCTTTCGCGGCCCGCACAAGGGCTTTTCCCTGGCCGACGCCAAGCTCGTGCCCATCGACGACGCGGCCTATGCCTGGCTCACCGAGAACCTGCGCTCCTACCTCGAGGCCATCGGCCAGTCCGCGCTCTTCGACACCCTGTCGGCGCGCGACGACTGGCAGTGCATCGCCGCCCGCACGCCCTACGAAAAAACCGGCAAGGCCCGGCGTTCCATGAGCGATTTCCGCGCCAACGTCTGGGATGCGGAACTCGGCAAGGGCGGGCTCATCGGCGACCTGGATACCAGCGACAGAAGCCCCATTCCGCTGATCGTCAACGGCGAGCTGCGCCGGTTCGTCCCGGTCTGGGAAAACAAGAAATACCTTTCGCCCTGCCAGGCCAGCTGTCCCACCGGCATTCCGGTGCAGCAGCGCTGGCAGCTCGTGCGCGACGGCCTCATGGACGAAGCCATGGACCTCGCGCTGGCCTACACGCCCTTCCCGGCCACGGTCTGCGGCTATCTGTGCCCGAACCTGTGCATGCAGGGCTGCACGCGCAATATCGGCCACCTGACGCCGCTTGATACCGCCATGCTCGGCAAGGCCAACGCCAAGGCCGGCCACATGCCGAAGCTCCCGCCCCTTTCCGGCAAGCGGGTGGCCGTCATCGGCGGCGGCCCGGCCGGCATGTCCGTGGCCTGGCAGCTCCGGCTGGCCGGCCATGAAGCCGTGATCTACGACCTCGAGGAAAAGCTCGGCGGCAAGATCGCGGCGGCCATTCCGTCCAGCCGCATCCCCAAGGACGTGCTGGAGGCCGAAATCGAGCGGGCCCAGGAAGTGCTGCCGCACATCCAGCTCAAAAAGGCGCTGGCCAAGGACGAGTTCGCCCAGATCGTCACGGACTACGACTTCACGGTGCTGGCCGTCGGGGCCAACAAGCCCCGCATGCTGCCCGTTCCCGGCAAGGAGCTGGCCACCCCGGCCCTGACCTTCCTCAAGGCCGCCAAGAAGGGCACGGCCAAGGTCGGCAAGACCGTGGTCATCATCGGCGCCGGCAACGTGGGCTGCGACGTGGCCACCGAGGCCGCCCGCCTGGGGGCCGAGTCCATCACCCTCATCGACATCCAGACCCCGGCCTCTTTCGGCAAGGAACGCAAGGATGCCGAGGCCGCTGGCGCGATCTTCAAGTGGCCCTGCTTCACCAAGGAAATCACGGCCGCGGGCGTGACCCTGCAATCCGGCGAAACCCTGCCGGCGGACACCGTCGTCCTGTCGGTCGGCGACGTCCCGGACCTGGAGTTTTTGGACGACACCATCGCCACCGAGCGCGGCCACGTGAAGGTCAACAGCATCAACCAGACCACCAATCCCAAGGTGTTCGCCGTCGGCGACATCGTGAAACCGGGCCTTCTCACCCAGGCCATCGGCATGGGCCGCGACGCGGCCAGGGCCATCAAGGACATCTTCGCCGGCAAGCGGCCGGTGGAGGACACGCGCAAGATGATCGACTACAATCGGGCCAAGCTCGAGTATTTCGATCCGCGCATCATGGAGTTTAGCGACCTGAATTCCTGCGCCAGCCAGTGCTCCTCCTGCGGGGCCTGCCGCGACTGCGGGCTGTGCGAGACCATCTGCCCGACCGGGGCCATCTCGCGCAAGCAGCTCGACGGCAAGGAATTCGAGATGGTGTCCGACCCCGCCAAGTGCATCGGCTGCGGCTTTTGCGGCAACGCCTGCCCCTGCGGCATCTGGACCCTCGTGGAGAATACGCCGCTGGTCTGACCCGGCGTCCCCCTCATGCAATAAAAAAAAGGGCCGTCTCCTTGCGAGGCGGCCCTTTTTTTGTTCCGGGCTATTGACATATACGCAAGATGAATATAGACGACTAATTACATATCTGCTTTCAGCATAAAAATTTTTCAGGACTATATGTAATTGAGTTTTAATTTAAAAATTACGCATTGGACCCAAACTTTGAAGAGGACGCCATGAAAAGAAATGCATACCAATGGGCATGGTTAGTATTATTTTTAAGCATGATTTCAGTATGTTATATTACCATTCCCGCGACTGCGCAAACAACTTCCCAACAAAAACAAATCGACCATCAACCATTACATTTATCCCTCTACTATGTAACACGCGGTGATTTATGCCTAAATCATACAGATTATAATACTTGCAACTCAATTAGAACATATACAAAATTACATCCAATAATCGTAGAATTAAACCAAGCAAATTTTACTTGCCCACCTTCAGAGATAAGCTATAGTGGACAACACAATGCAAATTTAGGGAATAGGATTTCAAATTATAACAACCAGGTAAATAGTGGAGTGGTAGAATATAAAGACAAAAAATCAATACTTATTACTATTGATAGTAGCCCGGATAGTACATATAGCGCCAAAATAACAAGATATAGTTATTCAAATCCATCTTGTAGTTATGAAACAGAAAAAAGTATTGGGAATGGGAGCTGGTTCAACCATCAAGCAGCAGAATACTTTCATCCTTCGAGAAATTGCATTTGGAAAATTACATACAACGGCAAAGAGTATCTGTTCAAGTTTATTCCTTAAAACTAAGAAGATATCATGGCTGAAAAAAAAGAAAGTATTGCGGAGAAGTTATTAATTGTAATTTTACCAACTTTATTCATAACATTCATCAATATTGGTTTTTTAAAAACATTCGAAAACAAAATAAACATGAAGGTCGAATCAAAAAATCTTTTATTCAAAGTTGCTAGCCCAAAAATGTCAAGCCTTTATGGACAATTTCCTTTATTTGTTGAAAATGCAAACAAAATTATTGACTCTGGATATTATTCTAACAATAGCCCAGAAGCCACTTCCTTGGAAAAGAGCTATGAAAATATACTATATGATTTTATGTTTCTAGACATTTATTACACTAAAGACAATAGCATCAAAACTATTGTTAAAAAAATTAAAGATTTTTATCTCAACGATTTAACAAATGCTTCAGCAATAAACCCCAAAAAACAGCGGGACCTACGAAACGCGTTATATAAAATTACCAAAATTTTTAATGCTAGCGCTAAAAAAATAAACTCGAATCTAATAACATATCTTGATTAATTACCGCGTGTTATTTATTTATTTTTTTTCGGAACGTCGAGACTATATTACAAAAAAACACCGGCCGACCCAAAGGACGTTACCGTCTTGCCGCCCTGGGCCGCACCCGCCAGGTGGCGATCATGATGCCGCAGGCGATGCAGACGCCGCCGGCCACATGGAAGGGCGCGATGCGCTCGTCAAGCACGAGGGCCGCCTCCACGGCGGTAAAAAGCGGCAGGGAGTAATAGACGAGGCCGGCCAGCACCGGACCGACGGCCGTGATCGCCTTGGTCCACAAGAGATAGGCGGCAAAGGAGCAGCCGATGCCGACGTAGAGGACGCCGCCCACAACCTTGGCGCTGACCTCCGGCGACGGCAGAACGGCCATCTCCCAGGCCAGCCCGGGCAGGGACAGCAAAAGCCCCCAGGCGAAGGTGGCGGCGTTGAACCCCTCGAGGGACACGTCCGCCGGCCGGTAGCGCGTGCAAAAGGAATACACGCCGAAACAGACCACGCCGCAAAACGCCCACAAGTCGCCGGCGGCAAAGCGCACCCGGGCAAGGGCCTGCCAGTCGCCCCGGGAAAAAAGAATCAGCACGCCCAGAAGCACCACCAGCACCCCGGCCAGCCGGCGGGGAGTTACGGGCTCTTCGTGAAAAATCCGGGACAGGATGATGATGGTGATGGGGGCCGTCGGTACGAGCAGGGCCATGTTGAGGCTGGCCGTGGTCTGGGCGGCCTTGTAGACGAAGGTATTGAGCGCCGTGACGCCGAGAAGGCCCATGAGGGCCATGTAGCGCCAACTGCGGCGCATACCCGGCCAGTCGGCCCGAAACTTCGGCCGGGCCAGGGGCAGCAGGCAGACAAGCGCCACCAGCCAGCGCCAGAAATTGAGCGTGAAGGGCGGGATATCGTGGGCGATGCCCCGGGCGGCCACAAAGTTGCCGGACCAGAGCACGGTGGCGCCAAGGGCGGCCAGAAGGCCGACCAAACGGGGGGTGACGGGCATAACGACTTCCCGGGCCGCCGGTCAGGGACCGGCCGGCGGCACACGCACAGGGCCGGCTATTCCCCGTCCTCGTCCTTTTTATCGGCAACCGAACGCCGGTAGCGACAGCCCCGGTTGGGACAGGCGATCACCTCGCCGTCGCGGGTCTTCTTGCGCACCAGGATCTTGGAGTCGCACTGGGGGCAGGGCTCGTTGACCGGCCAGTCCCAGACCGCGAAGTCGCACTGGGGATACTGGTCGCAGGCATAAAACACCTTGCCGCGCTTGGAGCTTTTCTCCACGAGCATGCCCCCGCAGCCCTCGCGGGGACAGGGCACGCCGGTGGAAAAGGGCTTGGCGTACTTGCACTCCGGCCAGCCGGTACAGGCGATAAACCGGCTGCCGGTGCGGGATTTCTTGATGGCCAGCGGCTTGCCGCACTGGGGGCACTCGCCGACGGAAACCACTTCCTCGGGCTTGCGTTCCCGGGGAACGACCGCGCCGTCCGGAGCCCGGTCGAACTCCTTGGTGTTCTTGCAGTCCGGATAGCCCGAACAGCCCAGGAATTCGCCGGCCTTGCCGAAGCGGATGACCATGGGCTTGCCGCACAACTCGCAAACGACGTCCGTTTCCTTGCCGGCCTTGACCTTGGCCATGTCCTTGGCCGCCTTGGCCAGGGTCGGATTGAAGTCGCTGGTGAAGTCCTTCAAAAGGCTCACCCAATCGCCCCGGCCCTCGGCCACGGCGTCGAGCGCTTCCTCCATGCCGGCCGTAAAACCCACGTCCATGATCTTGACGAAATGCTCGGCGAGCAAATCCGAAACCGTCTCGCCCAGCTCGGAGGGCACGAAATGCTTCTCCTCGAGCCGGGCATAGTCGCGGTCGAGCAGGGTCGAAATGATGGCCGCGTAGGTCGAGGGACGGCCGATGCCCTTTTCCTCCAGCTCGCGCACCAGCGAGGCTTCGGTGTAGCGCGGCGGCGGCTGGGTGAACTTCTGGTCCTTTTTGAGCTCAAGGAGCGTCAGTTCCTGATCCTTGGCCAGCGGCGGCAGGGTCTTGGCCGCATCCCCGGCCTCCTGGCCGTAGACCTTGAGGTAGCCCGGAAAAATAAGCCGCTCGCCCTTGGCCTTGAAAAGCGCCGGCCCGACCGCGATGTCGGCGGCGGTGTCCCAGAAGCGCGCCTCGCTCATCTGCGAAGCCACGAACCGCTCCCAGATGAGCTTGTAGAGCGAAAAAAGGTCCTTGGGCAAAAGCGCCTTGACCTCGGCCGGGGTCAGCGTCACGTCGATGGGCCGGATGGCCTCGTGGGCGTCCTGGGCCCCGGCCTTGGTCCGGAAGTGACGGGCCTTTTCCGGATAATAGTCCGGGCCGAGGCTTGCGGTGATGAATTCCTTGGCCGCGTCCCGGGCCTCGTCGGCGATGCGCGTGGAATCGGTACGCATGTAGGTAATAAGCGCCACCGTGCCCCGCTCGCCGAGATCCAGGCCCTCGTAGAGTTTCTGGGCCGCGCCCATGGTGCGCTTGGCCGAGTAGCCCAGCCGCTGGTTGGCGGCCTGCTGCAGGGTGGAGGTGATAAAGGGCGGGGGCGGGGATTTCTTGCGTTCCTTTTCGGTCACCGCGGCAACGACGAAGGGATTGCCCGTGATCGCCGCCTCGGCCTCCTCGGCCGCCTCGCGGCTGCCGATCTCGACCTTCTTGCCCTTGTACTTGGCCAGTTCGGCCTCGAATTCCGGTGGCGTGTCGCCGGCCAGCCGGGCCTTGAACACCCAGTACTCGACCGGATCGAAGGCGCGGCGCTCCTTTTCGCGATCGACCACGAGCCGCAGGGCCACGGACTGCACCCGGCCGGCGGAAATGCCGCTTTTGACCTTCTGCCACAGGATGGGCGACACCTTGTAGCCGACCAGCCGGTCGAGAATCCGGCGGGCCTGTTGGGAGAGAAAAAGTTTTTCGTTGATGTCGCGGGGATGGGCCAGGGCCTCGCGCACGGCCCGGGCCGTGATCTCGTTGAACTGGATGCGATGGATGGGTGCGCCCGCATCCTTTAATATCTCGGCCACGTGCCAGGCGATGGCCTCGCCTTCGCGGTCCGGGTCCGGGGCAAGATAGATGGTCTTGGCGGAGGCGGCCGCTTCCTTGAGTCTGGAAACAACCTTTTGTTTGCCTGGAATGATTTGATATTGCGGCGCGAAATCTTCCTTTTCATCCACCCCCAGTTTTTTGGAGGGCAGATCGCGCACGTGCCCCACCGAGGCTTCCACGGCATAGGCATTGCCGAGAAACTTCTTGATGGTTTTCACCTTGGCCGGCGACTCGACGATAATAAGGTCCTTTCCCATGGCAGGCGTGCTATAGCCACCCCAAGGTGGCAAAGCAAGGGTTGCCGTTTGTTTCCTTGCGGGCTACTCGTTATTTTTTATTGGGCCCGTATGACTTTTTAACAAATTAAACAGCGGTTGCCACCGGAACCGCGTCTGGAGACGTCCTTGGAGCAAGCCCAACGTTTCGGCCATGTGGTCATGCTTGGACCGACCAACGCCGGCAAGTCCACCCTGCTCAACCGCCTGATCGGGCAGAAGGTGTCCATTGTTTCGCCCAAGCCCCAGACCACCCGCAACAGCATAAGCGGCATCCTGACCGAAGGCGGCGCCCAGGCCGTGTTTCTGGACACGCCGGGGCTGCACCGCCAGAAACGCGGCATCGCCCCGCTTTTGCTGCGCAGCGCCTACGCGGCCCTCGGCCAGGCCGACGTGGTACTGGTGCTGCTCGACGGTGCCCGCTACGCCCGGGACCCCGAGGCCATGCGCGACGACCTGCGGTCCATCGTCAAGGCGGTGGAAAGCAGCAACATACCGGTCGTGGTGGCGCTCAACAAATCCGATGCCGTGCGCGATAAGGCCCGCATGCTGCCGGTGCTGCAGGCCCTTGGCGAAGCACTGCCCGCGGCCGAGCTTTTTCCCGTCAGCGCCTTGAAGGGGCAGGGCGTGGACACGCTTCTGGCCGCCCTTTTCGCGCGCCTGCCCGAGGGGCCGCACCAATACGACCCGGACGAGGTTTCCACGGCCCCGGTACGCTTTCTGGCCGGGGAGATCGTGCGCGAAAAGCTCTTTTTGGCCCTTGGCGAGGAACTCCCCTACTCCACGGCCGTGACCGTGGACAACTGGGACGAAAAGAGCAAACCCGGACTGACCAAGATCCAGGCCACCATCCTGGTCGGCCGGGAAAGCCACAAGCCCATGGTCATCGGCAAGGGCGGCGAGCGCATCAAGGATATCGGGTCCAAGGCCCGGACCGAGATCGAGGAAATGCTCGGGGCCAAGGTGTTTTTGGAGTTGTGGGTCAAGGTGCGGCCCAACTGGGACCTGGACCCGGCCCTGCTCCGCGAACTGGGACTTGGGGAATAGACTGCCACGCCGTTTTACATCGCCCGCCTGGGCGGGTAGGGTCGGGCAATCGAAAAGTGACGGAAGTCGGAGACAGGCTGGTGGAAACGCAAGCGGCCAAACGTCTGGCCCAGGTAAAAGAGCGCATCGCCCGCGCCTGCGCGATCTGCGGCCGGGACCCGGCCACGGTGACCCTCGTTGCGGTGTCAAAGCTGCACGACGTCACGGAAGTGGCGGCCATGGCCGCCTGCGGCCAGCGGATTTTCGGGGAATCCTACATTCAGGAGGCGTTGCCCAAGATGGAGGCCGCCCCGGCCGGGCTCGTCTGGCACTTCATCGGCCACTTGCAGCGCAACAAGGCCAAGCTGGCCGTGGGCCGCTTCGCCCTCATCCACACGGTGGACAACCTGGAGCTGGCAGGAATATTGCAAAAAAAGACCGAAGCATCAGGCCTGACCCAGGACATCTGCCTGCAGGTCAACGTGGCCGGGGAAACGCAGAAGTCCGGCATCGACCCGGAGCACCTGCCGGAACTGGCCGAGGCCGTGGCCGCCATGGGCGCTCTTCGCGTGACGGGACTTATGGTCATCCCGCCGGTCTTTGACGATCCGGAAGGCGCCAGGCCTGCTTTTGCCCGGTTGCGCGGGCTTCGCGACGAGCTGGCCGCACGCCTGGGGCTGCCGCTTCCTGTCCTGTCCATGGGCATGAGCGGCGACCTGGAGGTTGCCGTCATGGAAGGGGCCACCCACGTGCGCGTAGGTACGGATCTGTTCGGCCCGAGACAGCGATAAGGCGTTAGGTTTCTGACGCCGGGAGACGCACATGGCAGACGCGCCCGAAGAGCCTGAAGGCAAGAAGAAATCCAGTTTTCTCAAATACATTATTCTGGTGGTGTTGCTGCTTGTGCTCGCCGGCGGCGGCTTTTTCGCCTACCAGTATTTCTTCGCGCACAAGCCGCCAGTAACGGCGGAGCAGACCAAGGAACAGGCCCAGGCCGAGGAAAAGAAGGCCGAGGAACCGCAGGCCACGGCCGAGGAAAAAAAGGCCGAGGGTGGCCACGGCGAAGCGAAAAAAGGCGGCCATGGGGGCAAGGAAGCGCCTTCCAACCTGATCGCCCTGCCGTCCTTCGTGGTCAACCTGGCCGACCCCAATGCCCGGCGTTACCTCAAGATCGTGCTCAGCGTGGAGATGACCGGCAACCCGGAACTGCTGGAAGCCAACCAGGCCAAGATCCGCGACGCGCTGCTGATGCTTTTGTCCACCAAGACCTCCCAGGATTTAAGCACGCTCGAAGGCAAGATCCTGCTGCGCAAGGAGATTGTGGACCGTCTCAACCAGGCGATCGGCCAGGCCAAGGTGGCCCGGGTCTATTTCACGGACTTCGTCATTCAATAGCGCGTCGCCGCGCGAGGGATTTCCATGACTCCCGACGACATCGATCAGGACAAGCTGGCCGCCGAATGGGCCTCCGCCCTGGAGGATCAGGAGGACGAAAAGCCGGCCTCCCAGTCGGACATCGACGCTCTATTCGATCAGCCTGCCGGCGCTGCCCCGGCCGGAGACAGCGGCGGCGGCAAGGACGACGCCCTGGCCTCCGAATGGGCCTCCGCCCTGGCCGACGAGGAAGAGCAGTCCATCAAAAGCGAACGGAACCAGGAAGCCTTGTCCCGACAAAGCGCCGCGCCACAGTTCAAGAATTTGACGCAGGAGGCCAAGGCCCCGCGTCCGGAAGGCGTGCGCCGCGACCTGGACTTCATCCTGGACATTCCGCTGGACGTCTCGGCCGAGCTCGGCCGCACCAAGCTTCTCATCAACGAATTGCTGCAACTCGGCCAGGGCTCGGTCATCGAACTCAACAAGCTGGCCGGCGAACCCCTGGAAATCTACGTCAACGGCAAGCTGGTGGCCCGGGGCGAAGCCGTGGTTATAAACGAGAAGTTCGGCGTGCGCTTAACCGACATCATAAGCCCCATCGAACGGGTGAAACAGCTTGCCTGATCCCGCAACCGCCGTCTCCGCCGCCACGCCGCCGATGCCTCCGGCCTCGGACTACGGGCTGGCCGGAGCGGCCATCCACATGGGCCTGGCCCTGCTCCTCATTCTGGCGATCATTTTCGCCGCCTACTGGGTGTTGCGCCGCTTCGGGCCCAAGTTCGGCCTGGGGCCGGCCGGCCGGGGCGGCATGCTGCGGCTCATGGCCCACCTGAGTCTTGGTCCCCGCAAAAGCATCATCGTGGTCCGATTCTTGAATGCCGATAGTGTGGCCAAGGATATGGTCCTTGGCGTCACGGACCACTCCATCACGCTTTTGACCGAGGACCATGCGCCCCATGACACCGCTGCCGTCACCGAATTCGCCGTTGCCCTGGCCGAAAAAACCCGCCGCCCGGGCGACGATTCTCCGTCCTAGCCTGCTCGTCCTCGCGGCCGCTCTCGGCATCGTGCTCGTGGCCGCCGCTTCGGCCCTGGCCCAGGACACCCCGAGCCTGACCCTGTCCCTGGCCGCCGGCCAGACCCAGCCGGAACGCGTCTCCACCCTGCTCGAAGTCCTTTTCGCCCTGACCGTGTTGTCCCTGGCGCCAGCCTTCGTGCTGACGGTGACCTCCTTTACCCGCATCATCATCGTCTTCTCGTTTCTGCGCCAAGCCATGGGCGTGCCGCAGGTGCCGCCGTCCCAGATTCTGGCCAGCCTTGCCATCTTTTTGACCTGCGTCATCATGTACCCCACGGGCAAGGCCATAAACGACAATGCGCTCCAGCCCTACCTGAGCGAACAGATCGGCTTCACCGAGGCGCTCAAAAAGGCCGAGGCGCCGCTTCGGGAATTTCTCTTCAAGCACACCCGGGAAAAGGACCTGTCGGTCTTTTACACCGTGACCAAGATGGAGCGGCCCAAGGACAAGGCCGAGGTGCCGACGACCATGCTCGCGGCCGGATTCATCATCAGCGAGCTCAAGACCGCCTTTACCATCGGCTTTCTCATCTACATCCCCTTTCTCATCCTCGACATGGTCATTTCGAGCATTCTTTTGGCCATGGGCATGATGATGCTGCCGCCGGCCACCATAGCCATGCCCTTCAAGCTGCTGCTCTTCGTGCTGGTCGACGGCTGGGGGCTCATGGTAGCCTCCCTCGTCAACTCGTTTAATACGTAAGGAGGTCCGCCCATGACGACGGATATGGTTGTGGCCCTGTCGCGTCAGGCCATCGAAACGGCGCTTTTTCTGGCCCTGCCCATGCTCGGGGTGTCACTGGTCGTGGGTGTGGTGATTTCCGTGCTCCAGGCCGCCACCCAGATTCAGGAAATGACGCTCACCTTCGTGCCGAAGATTCTCTCCATGTTCATCGCCCTGCTCGTGGCCTTCCCCTGGATGATGGACAAGATGATCAACTTCACGAAGGAGCTTTTCATGAATATCCCGAACTACCTGCGCTGAGGCCGGCCGGACAGGCCGGAGCTTCCCGCCCGTCCCATCGTCCTGATGGGGCAAAAGACGCCTTTGGGCCGCTTTTCCTCAAGCGGCGCACCGCAGATCGTTTTTTCCTGAAAAATGCCGAAAAAGGCTGCCGCCGGCCCCGTGGGCGGCCGGTCCGTCTGCTTGCGTTGCCGCAGCGGGCCGCTTCAGCCGGCGAAAAAATCCGGACGGGACCGGGCAAAGGCCAAGGCCTGGGCGTAGGCGGCGGACGAGTGGGGCTCGAAGGTCACGGTGGGACGCAGGCCGCCCTTAGCCAGCAGCTCGAACAGGGCGTCAAAGGGAATGCTCCCCTGCCCCGGTCCCAGATGCTCGTCGAAAGCGCCGTCGTTGTCGTGCAGGTGCATGTGGAGCAGATACGGGGCAAAGGCCGCGACCCAGTCGGCCAGATCGCCCCGAACGCTGCCTCCGGCAAAGCTGTGCCAGTGGCCGATGTCGAAGCAGATGCCGACACGCTCCCGTTGCCCCTCGGCAAGCCGTTCGCGCAGCGCCTCGACCGCGCCGGTCACCGTGGCCGGGTCGGCCTCGTGGGTATTTTCCAGGCACAACGGCGGATGGTCGGGCCAGGCGGCCAGAACCGCGGCCCAGGTATCGGCGGCCCGGGCCGCCCAGTCGCTAAAGGAACGGATGTAGAGAAACCGGTTGTAGGCGCTGTGCCCGACCATGCGATGGGGGGCGTAGATGGCCGCCGTTTCCAGGGCCGCCAGCAACCTGTCCCGGGTGGCCGTCCGGATGCGGGCGTCGGCGCTGCCGGGCTGGAGATCGAAAAACGGCAGATGCAGCGTGCACGGCAGGCCGGCGTCCGCCAGCCGCCGGGCCAGCTCCCTGTGCCAAGCCGGCGTCTTGGCGTCCATGAGCACCGGATCGAGGCCCAATTCCGGCGGCACCCCACCCTCAAGGTGACGCAGCACCAAGGCCGGATCGCGATCCGCCGCGCGCAGGTTCAAATTGACGTAATAGCGAGTCATGAGTTTGCCTTATCGAAATGGCACCGGGGGAGAACCTTTTTGAAAAAAGGTTCTCCCCCGGACCCCCATTCCAAAAATTTTTAACGATATCTGTATATTATTCGTCAACCATATGAACAGGTAAAAAGTTTAGGAAGGGGAG